>NZ_JBYMAP010000178.1:0-8382 GCF_057766305.1 Methylomonas sp. BG-2
GTCAGCCATGCCCCGCTATTACGGGGCATGGCTGAAAAACATACAAAAGACTGAGGAATTTTCAACTCCAAACGTCATAGTCAGGAATCGTTGCTTTTTGTTGGTTCCGCCTTCCAAGCGCCTTGGACGCATCAACCGGAATCAAGCGGATGTTTCAAAAAGAGGGCGATTCCATACCGATTTCCCCATTCACTATATGACCGCTTTGCGCTTGCCATGACCGCCGTTCACCCACCCTCGCCATCAACCGTTCCGGCAACGCCACAAAATCCCGCCCTGTCTCGGCTGAAAGCCCGCCGCAAACGCTGGTTGGACGTGCATTTGTGGCTGGGTTTGACTCTGGGCTTATTGTTGTCGATTTACGGCGTCACCGGCAGCTTTCTGGTTTTTTACGCCGAGATCGACGAGTGGCTGCATCCGGACTTACTGACGGTCGAACGACCCGCGGATGGCGAATACCGGCCGTTGGCGGACATCTTCGCCGCCGGTAAAACCGTGATGTCGCCGAACGCGAAACACGTGTTTTCGGTGTACCCGCGCAATGACAACGCGGCATTCAAACTGCGTTACCAATTTCCGACCTCAGACACGGAAACCGAGCGCTGGCTTGTCGGCGTCAATCCCTACACCGCCCAAGTCACCGGCAAGATGCTGTTGAATCGTTCCGGCGAGTGGCTGCCGGCTACCTTCATCGACTGCGTATTCGAATTGCACTACGCCTTGTTGATCCCGTCGGAAGACATCAGCGCGGTGATTGTCGGGGTCTCGGCGGCTCTGTTGATCGTCTCGACGCTGACCGGCCTGATCGTCTGGTGGCCGCTGACCGGGCAGTGGCGCAATGCCCTGACGTTCAAAGCCAAGCCCGGCAAGGTGCGTTTCAATTACGATCTGCACAAAACCAGCGGTTTTTACACGCTGCTGGTGATGATTCCGGTGCTGTTTTCCGGGATTTATATGGTGTTGCCGCATAACGTGGTGCCGGTTTTAGAGCTGTTTTCGCCGGTGACTTATCGCTATTGGTTTCAGTCCAATCCGCCTTATCCCAATGCCCCGGCGATCGGCATGGACCAGGCGGTGGCGATTGCCTTCCAACAATATCCGCAAGGCCGGCCGCACTGGATTTATGGCGCCGCCGAGCCCACCAAAACCTATACCGTTTGCCAGGACGGCGTCGCCGCACCCGGCAGCCTTTTGCAGCGCCGTTGCACGGTGATCGATCGTTACTCCGGCAAGATTCTGGACCGGGATGACCCCAGCCTGCCCAGCGCCACGGCGGGCGAAATTTTCACCCATTGGCAATGGCCGCTGCATTCCGGACAGGCCTTTGGGATGACCGGGCGGATTTTGGTATTCCTGACTGGTCTGGCCTGCCCGGTTTTGTTTGTCACCGGCTTCATTCGCTGGCGGCAGAAACGACGGCCCAAACGCCATCCGAGTTGATGCCCTCTTGAAGCGCCCCGTCTTCCCGACTGTTTCGTGGTGGGCAAACTTGGCTAAACTAAACAGCGGTCCGGCCAATCGGACCGACTTGTCATATTTTTCCGCTTAGCCTAAGGACAGACGGCATGCGCATCTCGCAAAAACTGATCTTCGCGTTCGTCGCGGTATTTTTGTTAACCGCCTTGGTTGGCGGCATCGGCATCGTCGGCCTGAATCGCATTGCCGATACGTTGGAACACACCCACCACATCTTGTTACCGCAAATCCGCCACACCGAGGCAATGAAGTCGGCGCTGATCGATTATCGAAACCGGGAAACGCAGTTGTTGCTGACCCGGTCGGCCGACGAAATTGCCGAAACGCTAAACCGGATGAGTAAAAATTCGGCCGACCTGCAAAGTCACGAACAAGCCTTGCTGCCGCTGTTGACCGGCGCCGACGAAATCGCCCGCCACCGCGTGTACCGGGACAAGTTGCAAGCCTATCAGCAAAGCCACCAACAGTTCGAAGCCTTGATCAAGTCCGGCCAATACGAGCCGGCTCTGAGTTATTTTCGCGGCGCCGGCCGCTCCGCTTTTCGCGAGTTGCTGCCGACGATAGACGCCTTGGTCGAAGCCAGTCTCGCCAACGCCGACCAGTCCGAACAGGATGCGTATGCAGTGATCGAGTCCAGCCGAGCACTGACCGTCGGGGTCACGTTAGCCGTTTTGCTAAGCGCCCTCGGTTTGAACACCTGGCTATTTCAAGCCATCGTACCCCGGCTCAGGCGCATCGATAACACGACGACGGCGATTGCCGAACGCTTGGACTTTTCGTTGCGGGCCGATGTCGGCAGCCACGACGAAATCGGCGAAACTGCCGAAGCCGTCAACCGAGTAGCCATCGCGATACAAGCGGCACTACGCGACTTGCTAGCCGGTATCGCGGATAACGCCGCCAATGCCGAACGCCTGCTGACGACCGCCGATCTGGCGTCGCAAAGCTCGGAGCGCCAATCGGAAGCCGCCGCCAGCATGGCCGCGACGGTCGAGGAATTGACGGTCAGCATCAATCAGGTAGCAGCGAACGCCGCCCGCGCTTTCGACTTGGCCCATCAGTCCGGCGATGCCGCCCGCGGCGGCGGCGAAGTCATTGCCGATTCGATCCGGCAAATGCGGGAAATCGCCAGACGCATCGAGCAGACTTCGGCTTCGGTCCAACATCTGGGCGCCGCCTCCGATGAAATTTCCGGGATTATTCAAGTCATCCGCGATGTCGCCGAGCAAACCAATCTGCTGGCCCTGAACGCCGCGATCGAAGCGGCACGGGCCGGCGAACAAGGCCGCGGCTTTGCCGTGGTGGCCGACGAAGTGCGTAAACTGGCCGAACGGACCGCGGTGGCAACCCGCGACATCGGCGTCAAAATCACCAGCATTCAAGCCGGCGTCAAGGATGCCGCGGCACGGATGACCGAAGCGGTCGAGTTGGTGGAAACCGGCGTGGTCGTCGCCGACGGCGCCGGAACCTCGGTGAAGTTGATTACCGAACGGACTCAAGACAGCGAGGCCGAAGCCAACGCGATTTCCAGAGCGATCCGCGAGCAGGGGGAAGCCAGCCAGCAAATCGCGGTGCACGTCGAACAGATCGCCAGAATGAGCGACGAAAACAGCCGCGTGGCCGAACAAACCGCCAAGCTGTCGCGTAATCTGGCCGGCATCGCCAGCGCGATGCGCCAGACCGCGCAACGCTTCAAAATTTAACCGAGACTGCGCGATTGGGAACCGCGCAAAGCGTGGCTATACCGAATAGCGGCGTTGCACCTCCGATCCGGGGGGCATACGCCACGCCTCACCGAATCTCACCATGCGCCGGCCGGCCGAGCTTGGGCAACCAAACGTGACCGGGCCCGCGCCGCTTGGCGCTGGCAAGTCCGCTATCTGGCTTGCCAGCGCAAATCCAACGTAAACGGAAAGTCTTTGTTGATGTTCTCCGCCGGCACGTCGAAAGGCGTCGCGCTGGGCGTATGGCCGTGTTGCCAAAAGCGGCTGACCCGCCGCCCCTCGGCTTC
Organism: Methylomonas sp. BG-2; assembly: GCF_057766305.1. Taxonomy (NCBI): domain Bacteria; kingdom Pseudomonadati; phylum Pseudomonadota; class Gammaproteobacteria; order Methylococcales; family Methylococcaceae; genus Methylomonas; species Methylomonas sp. BG-2. The sequence continues at coordinate 3,488 of NZ_JBYMAP010000178.1, forward strand.
GTAGGCGTTGACCGGCAAGGTCTCGTAGCTGCGCCCGCCCGGATGGCTGACGTGATACGTACAGCCGCCGATAGACCGGCCATTCCAGGTATCGATTAAATCGAACACCAGCGGCGCTTGCACGCCTATTGTCGGATGCAGCGCCGATGGCGGATTCCAGGCGCGATAGCGGATACCGGCCACCATCTCGCTTTGTTTGCCGGTGGCGCGCAGCGGCACCAAGCGACCGTTGCAAGTCAATGCGTAACGATCGCCCATCGTGCCGCTCAGCGTGACTTGCAAGCGCTCGACCGACGAATCCACGTAACGGGCGGTACCGGTGCTGGTGATTTCCTCGCCCAACACATGCCAGGGCTCGATGGCCTGATGCAATTCCAAATGCAGATCGCCGACGCGCAATGTGCCGATACGCGGGAAACGGAATTCCAAAAACGGCGCGAACCATTCGGCCTTGAAGTCGTAACCGGCGCTTTGCAAATCGCGCGCCACGTCCTGGATGTCGGCCGCCACGAAATGCGGCAGCATAAACCGGTCGTGCAATTGGGTGCCCCAGCGCACCAACGGCTTTTTATAGGGCTGGCGCCAAAACCAGGCCACCAGCGTTCTCAGCAGCAGCATCTGCATCAAGCTCATTCGAGCGTGCGGCGGCATTTCGAAGGCGCGCAGTTCCAGCAGCCCCAAGCGGCCGGCGTCGGCACCCGGCGCGTAGAGTTTGTCGATACAAAACTCGCTACGGTGGGTATTGCCGGTCATATCGACCAACAAATTGCGCAGCAAGCGATCGACCAGCCACGGCGCCATCACCTCGCCGTCCGGCATTTGCTGGAAGGCAATTTCCAATTCGTACAGACTGTCGTTGCGGGCCTCATCCACGCGCGGGGCTTGGCTGGTCGGACCGATGAACAAGCCGGAAAACAGATAGGACAGCGCCGGGTGATGCTGCCAATAGGTGATCAAGCTACGCAGCAGATCCGGCCGGCGCAACATCGGACTGTCCACCGGCGTGATGCCGCCCAGCGTGACGTGATTGCCGCCGCCGGTGCCGGTGTGGCGGCCGTCCAGCATGAATTTTTCAGTACCGAGCCGGGTCAATCTGGCTTGTTCGTACAGCGCGGTGGTGTTGAATACCAATTCCTTCCAGTTGGCGGCCGGATGAATATTGACTTCGATGACGCCGGGATCGGGGGTTACCGGCAAGCGCAGCAAGCGCAAATCGTGCGGCGGCTGGTAGCCTTCGATGACGACCGGCATTTTCAGCGCGGCGGCGGCGGCCTCGACCGAGGCAACGATGTCCAGATAGTGCTCCAATTCCTGAGTTGGCGGCAGGAACACGTAAAGCCGGCCTTCTCTAGCCTCGACCGTCAACGCGGTGTGCGGCGTCCAGCCACCGCCGTGCGGCGCGCGATCGTCGGCGGACGCCATTTCGTTCGGGTGCAGCGGGTCTTGTTTGACGGTCTTGCTGTAGCGGCGGCTGACTTCGGAATCAATGTCGCCCAGCGGCGGCACCGCGTCGTACAAACTGCGTTCGATCAACGGATCGCGATCCGCCGCCGCTACCCACGGCAGACTGTTTAACGGTAAACGCAAACCCATCGCCGAATCGCCCGGCACCAGGAACATTTCGCCGCGCCTGAAGTGCCACGGACTGCTGCACCAGACGCCGGCGCGATAATCCCAGTACAACGGCAGCGCGTAACCGGCCGGCGCGCCGAGATCGGCGCTCAATACCTTGACCAGGCGCTGGCGCTCCAGATCGTCCTTCAAATCGGCATGGCTGAAATCGATATTTTCCGGCAACAATCCTTCGTGCAGCAGGTAGTACAACGGGTCTTCGTAACCCGGCAGGATGCAATCGCCGCGTAGGCCCAAGCGTTTCGCCAATTCACGGATAAAAGCGTCGGCTTGCTCGCGGCCGTAACCGTAGTCCTTGGTTTCGTCCGCAAACAGGGCCGGATTTTTCCATACCGGCACGCCATCCTTGCGCCAGAAACACGCCATTTGCCAGCGCGGCAACGGTTCGCCCGGATACCATTTGCCCTGGCCGAAATACAACATGCCGCCCGGCGCGAAAACCTCGCGCAAGCGCCTGAGCAGTTTGCCGGCCAGCTTGCGCTTCTCGGGGCCGTCGGCGGCGGTGTTCCATTCCGGCGCATCCATGTTGTCGATGGACACGAAGGTCGGTTCGCCGCCCATCGTCAGGCGGACGTCTCCCAGACTCAGTTCGGCATCGACCTTTTCGCCCAGCAGATCGATTTCCTCCCATTGCCGATCGGTATAGGGCTTGGTTACCCGCGGGTCTTCGTAAATACGGCTGACCCGATTGGAAAACTCGAACGACGTTTCGGCCTTGCCGATGAAGCCGCCGCTGACCGGCGCCGCGCTGACGTAGTCGGCGGTACAGGCCAGCGGAATATGGCCCTCGCCGGCGAACAGGCCGGAGGTCGGGTCCAGACCGATCCAACCGGCACCGGGAATGTAAACCTCGGTCCAGGCGTGCAGATCGGTGAAGTCCTCTTCGGTGCCGGACGGCCCGTCCAGCGCCTTGACGTCGGCGGTCAGTTGCACCAGATAGCCGGACACAAAGCGCGCCGCCAACCCCATGTGCCGCAACACTTGCACCAACAGCCAGCCCGAATCCCGGCAGGACCCCACTTTGCGTTCCAGGGTTTCCTCGCAGGTCTGTACGCCGGGTTCCATCCGAATCGAGTAGGTCACCGCCTGATGCACGGCCTGATTGATGTCGACCAGAAAATCGACGACGCCGCGCTCGCTCCGGTCCAACGTTTTCAAAAACTTGCCCAATAACGGACCGTCGTCCTTAACCTCCAGATACGGCGTCAACTCCTTGGCCAATTGTTCCGGGTAGCCGAACGGGTATTTTTCGGCGTATTCCTCCAGAAAAAAGTCGAACGGATTGATCACCGTCATTTCGGCGATCAGATCGACTTCGATCGAAAATTCGCGGGTTTTTTCCGGAAACACCAGTCTGGCCAGATAGTTGCCGAACGGGTCTTGTTGCCAATTGATGAAGTGCTTGTCCGGCTTGATGGTCAGCGAATAGGCGCTGATCGGCGTCCGCGAATGCGCGGCCGGCCGCAGCCGCAGCACGTGCGGACTGAGCTGTACCGATTGGTCGTAGCGGTAACAGGTCTTGTGATTGATCGCGACTTTGATGCTCATGGAGTAACCACTGGGTTGGCGGCTTCGCTTTCCGCTTGGAGCAGCCGCAGGTTTTCCTCGACGCCGGCGGCATGGGTCAGCTCGGCGACGTTTTGTTTGGTGAAGAAGCCGTCGAAATCGCCGAAGCGCTGCACATATTCGACAATCAACGAAGAATGCTCGGAGGCGCTGGAAAATATCTGCTTCAAACCCTCCTCGCGCGAACCGATCACATCGAGCAAAAAGTCCTTGCCCTTGGCGCGGATCGCATCGACCACGTAATCGATATTGGCCCGGCCGCCGGTATCGCCGTCGGCGACGCCAAGCGCCACGTGATGCAGGCGCGGCCCGTAATTGCGGACGAAGTTTTCGGTCGGCGAAGGCAGGCCGACCAAATGATTGACGAAATAGGGTTGATTGGCGGCGGTGAACACCTTGGCCGGGCTGAAACTCTCCTCGGCATAGTGAATGCTTTTGGTGACGTTGGTCGACGAGTTCTGATTGGCGATATCGTAAGAACCCCAGTAAAAGTAACTGGACAAGGTCAGATATTCCAGGATTGCCACTTCGCGATTCTGGCTGTACACCCGCGTCGCCAGATGGTCGATGGGCTGGATCAGCCGCTCCAGGCCCAGCTCGGCCTGAATCTCCTTGGCTTCCAAATAACCGCGATTGACGTCGTCGCGAATGATGCTGTTACCCAAGGCGTAGACCCGCAAATCCTCGGGCGGCCGTTCCCAGTAGCCGACGATGTTGTGGGTGTAGGGCGAGGGCTTGACGATCGCCATGTTGCCAGGCAAACCCAGCTTGCGGATCTGATCCTGGTTGAAGAAACGAATTTCCCGCGACTTTTGTTGTTCGACCACCTCGTGCAGGTTGCTGACCCGGAACACCTCGCCCATGTAGCGCGAATTGGGCTTGTGAGCGCCGATTGGGTAGACTTCGTTCAAGGCCCGAAAAATGTCGCCGCGACCGGTATCGCGCACTTCGCGGACCAGCAGGTCGGGCGAATTCATGTCGATACGCAGTATATGGGTCCAATGCGATTCGGTTTCCAAGGTCACCAGATAATGGTAGGGCGTCATCAGCGCCAGCTCGCTGACGTAAGCGGCTGAGCAACCCGGCTCGACGGTAATCATCATCGCGTCGATTTCGCGGATCATCTCGGTCAGGCCGGTGCGATCGCGGTTTTCCAACAGTTTGACCAGAAATTCGTCGAACCAGGCCGAATTGGCTTTGTCGCCGTGCCTGGGGTGGATCAGTGAGTTGATCATCCAATTGCCTCGTGAATATAACGTAAAGGTGCGGGACGCGAGCGGCTTCGCCGAAAAGCGTCCCTCTCGACCGATGGGTTAGCCATTGTCATGTCAACCTCGAAATATTTTTCTCAAGGAAGGATCGTGCACTTTTACCAGCCAGACCAGCACGACAAGCGAGATAGAGAATAGAAAGCGCCAAGAATGCTCGAATTGCAGCCGAGTGGCTGGTTCCACTGGGACAGGGCATGTTGAGGGTAAAGCAATTATCAACCTCAGGGTCGGAAAAATACTCATCGAGTTTCACAGGTAATTTGCTGCTTTTCGATTTCCCAACAATGTCAGAACAGTAAGAGGTGAAAAACTGAATCTGCCCGTGCTCGAGAAGCCGAATCATTTGCCCACGATAATCTTTGTACAAAGCCTCGAATATTTGCTTTGTATCTAAATCCCAAATTTCAAGCTCGATGTCCACGGATG
>NZ_JBYMAP010000179.1:0-8304 GCF_057766305.1 Methylomonas sp. BG-2
ACTGGCTGCCCTTGGTCGGTGTTGACGATGTCCGGCCAGCTGTAACGTTTGAAGGCTTGTTCCGGTACGTCCACGGCATGACAGGCTTCCAGGGTGATCGCCACCTTAGCGGCCGAGACTTTGCGAGTCGCCCAGTCGACGATTGCCGTTAAATACGCGAATCCTTTGGCCAGCGGGATGTAGGTGGTATCCAGCGCCCAGACCTGATTGGTACGGTGGATGGTCATGCCGCGCAGCAAATAGGGATAGATTTCGTGACTTGGCGTCTTCTGGCTGGTATGGGGCTTGTGCTGTACACCGCTTCGATGCCCATACGCCTCATCAGCGTTTTCACGTGTTTTCGGCCCACCTGGATACCTTGGGTGTTCAACTGGTCGCGTAACTGCCGAGCGCCCATGAACGGGTGCTTCAGGTGCCGTTCGTCGACTCGGCGCAGGAGGTCCAGATTGCGCTCCGAAACCGGCTTGGGCAAGTCATACACACTGCCGCGACTGATGCCCAAAGCTTGGCCTGCCAACCAATCGGCAGCTTGGACTCACGGTCGATCATCGTTTTGCGCCCTGTGTGTCCTTTGGGTATCAGCCATCCCGCCTTGGTGAGCGCGCTCCCTACCCAAAGGGCACAAGTAAAAAATCGTTTTCCAAGGTCAGTTGGCCGATTTTCGCTTGCAAGGCTTGCAGGTCGACTGGCGGTGATTCTGACTCCGCCAGCTTACCAAACACCTCGGCCACCCGCTCTGCCAGTTGTTTTTTCCAATCGACGATTTGATTTGGATGAACCTCGAATTCCTGGGGCAATTGGGCCAGGGTTTTATCGCCCGCCAAGGCCGCCAACGCGACTTTGGCCTTGAAGGTCGGTGAATGTTTTCTTCTCGGTTTTTTGGACATCTTCTGCTCCATTGCTTTGTCCTGACGGACGTTCAAAAGTAGTAGGGTTTTTCACTTAAACGACTGTTCAATTTTTTGGGGCCGGCTCTGACAAGGCTGGCACTATAATTTCAGCCCATAGGTTGATAGAATTGGTTAACTTAACTTTTTAAGCAAAGGATGTCATATGACTGTTACCGAACGAATTCAAAATCAATTGGCTAGTGATGCAGCCGTGCTTTATATGAAGGGTACGCCAGAGTTTCCACAGTGTGGATTTTCGAGCAAGGTGGTTCAGATTTTGGGTGCCTGCAATGCGAAGTACACCTATATCAATATTTTTGAGGATCCAGAGGTTCGCGAGGGTTTGAAAGCCTATTCCAATTGGCCAACCTACCCTCAGCTATACATAAAAGGAGAATTAGTTGGAGGTTGCGACATCGTGTCTGACCTTTATTCAAGGGGCGAATTACCTGAGATGTTGTCTGCGGCTGGCGCGGTGCAATAGTCGAGATTTTCTAAATTCTGCCGATTCCGATGCTGGAGTTGGCAGATTTTCGTGGTTCAAACTGCTTCAAGTTCAGCTAATCGCTTCCATCGATTTATTATCAAGCAGAACAGCTCGGCAGTTTGTTCTGCGTCATATAGAGCAGAGTGCGCTTTTTCATTGTCCCAGTTCAATCCGGCGGCCTGCGCAATTCTAGCTAAAACCGTCTGGCCGTAAACCAAGGCGCCAAGCGTGGCGGTGTCAAAGCTGCTAAAAGGATGAAAAGGGCTGCGCTTGAAATTCGTGCGCTCAATCGCGGCGTTTAGAAAATTTATGTCAAAGGATGGATTGTGTCCGACTAAAATTGCGCGCTTGCATTCGTTGCGTTTTACTGCGGCTTTGATCGGCGTAAACAGTTTCGTAAGCGCCTCTTTTTCGTCCACCGCCATCCGAAACGGATGGTACGGATCGATGCCGGTAAATTTGAGAGCCGCTTCATCTAATTCAGAATGCTTAAAAGGAATAATGTTGCTTTGGTGCTTTTCGGTAATCCGAAGCAACCCCTGCTCGTCCGGTTCGACTATGATGGCGGCAATTTCCAGTAGAGGGTTTTTTTTGGGGTTGAACCCGGCGGTTTCTATGTCGACAATGACCGGAAGGTAGCCGCGAAACCGATTGCCTAGCGGGTTGATAGTAATTTCCATCGAGCGTGAATAGCGAAAAAAGTTGGTTATATGTTATGTTACGTGAGTTTTGGATAGATTTAAACAATATTCAATTAACGAGGTAAATGTTATGCAAAACGGGAAAACAGGTTGGTTGGCTGCCGTGGCGCTTGTCATGCTGAACGGATGCGCGGCGACCAATAGCAAGGATCCCTGGGAGGGATGGAATCGAAATGTCCAATCGTTTAACGATAGCGTTGACGACTATGTCATGAAACCGGTGGCAAAGGGATATCGATGGATTACGCCGAGTTTCGTCGATCAGGGTGTGACGAACTTCTTCAGCAATATTGACGATATCGGCGTGATCGCGAACGATGCGTTACAAGGTAAGTTTTTGCAATCCGGCCAGGACAGTGCCCGGTTTCTGGTGAATACCGCAGCGGGCGTCGGCGGACTCGTCGATGTTGGTAGCATGTTGGATTTGCCGAAACACAATGAGGATTTCGATCAGACTCTTGGGGTCTGGGGCGTTCCGACAGGACCTTATGTTGTATTGCCTTTCTTTGGGCCTAGTTCCCCGCGCGGCGTTATCGGTCTAGTGGGTGACGCGGCTATGAACCCCCTGACGTATGTTGGTTTTTATGTCAATCCGGAATGGATAGGCGCGGCCGTTTCCACAGGCGCTGGAGCACTGAAGGTGATTGATGCGCGTGCTGACTTGCTAGGGATGGAAAAAGTGGTCTCCGAAGCGGCGATTGATCGATACCAGTTTTTCAGAGACGCGTATTTCTCGAATCGAAATTATTTGATCAAGGATGGCAACGTGCCTGAGGACGATGTGCTGAAGTTTGAAGAGCAAAAAGACGAAGGCTTTGGTCCGCTCGCTCCCAATCCTTATTAAAGGGTTTCTACAAGGCTAGGTGCGGTACAACGCCGTCCCTGGCCTGTCAGTTTATTTCAGTCAAAATAAAATCAGATTCAACGTTAGATAACAAGACTTTTTGAATTTGGTTTTCCAATGCGGTGTCGGCGGTGACATCGCAAGCTACTCGCAAGTAATTCGGCGTGTAACCGAAATAGCGAATTTCGCCGTTATCTAGCGTTTGCGTTTGACCTTCCCAAAGTACCTCCATCACGTTGTTGATGTTTTCAGCGACGAATTGCTGCTTCAGAGTCGTTGCCAAATCGTGCAATTGCTTGCTGCGCCGTTTTTTCACATCTTGGGCGACTGGGTCGGGGAAGTTTGCCGCTGCCGTACCTTCGCGCGGAGAATAATTGAAGATATGGATATGGCCGAAGCCGAGGTGCTTTATGTAGTCGTAGCTTTCCTGCCATTCTTGTTCGGTTTCTCCCGGGAAGCCGACGATGATGTCGGTAGTAATGTTGAAGTGTGGGATCGTCGTTCTGGCGAGTTTGACAATTTGACTGAATTCTTCCGTCTTGCAGCGTCGCGCCATGCGTTTAAGAACACTGTCGCTACCGCTCTGTAAGGGTAGGTGCAGATGCGGCATCAATCTTGGGTTTTTGAACAGCTCGAAGAAGCCGGTCGGCAATTCCCAAGGTTCCAATGAACCCATGCGCAGGCGTGGAATCTCGGTTTTGTCGAGGATTTCGCGAATCAGTTCGACCAAGTTGCTGCCTAAGTCGCTGCCGTAACCGCCCAGATGGACGCCGGTGATGATGGCTTCCTGGATGCCTTGGGCGTGCAGGGCGTTAATCTCGGCAATCACGTCCTGAATAGGCCGGCTGCGTTCTTCGCCGCGGGCGACCGTGACAATGCAGAAGGTGCAACGGTAGCGGCAGCCGTCCTGAACTTTAACGAAGGCGCGCTGGCGGCCGCGGCTGAACAGCGATACCTCGCCGGGTTCGGTCGACATCGCCGGCATGCTGTCGAGATTCAGCTCGGCCAGGGTTTTTTCGACCAACTGGTTCTTATCCTGGTTGCCGACAATCAGGTCCACGCCCATCAATTGGGCGGCTTCTTCCTCGTTCAGCGTCGCGTAACAACCGCTGACCACCAGTTTGGCTTGCGGATTGTCGCGGTGGATGCGGCGTATCATTTGCTTGGATTTTTTTACGGCGTCCTGGGTCACCGCGCAGGAATTGATGATCACCAGTTGCGCGTCTTTCAAATTGCGGCTGATGCCGTGGCCTTTAGCCTGAAAAGCTTGCGCCCAGGTTTCCAGTTCCGCTTCGTTGAGGCGGCAGCCCAGAGTTTTTAAATGTATCTGCATGTTTTTAAAATATATCTGTCAACCATAATTTGAAGGAATTAAACCCGCGATGAGCCAATACCCACAGAGTTACAACAAACCAAGCTTGAATTATGATCGTGAAAAATGCACCCATAAAATAAGCAATAGAGGTATTTAAAAGAGAGTTAGTGAGTTCGGAAAGATAGGCGCCCCCGACACTAGAAATCGGTATAAATGGAAAAGAGAGCAAGATGCCTAACAAAACGAAAACATTATTCGATAAAGGCAAAGAATTTTCATACATCGGCGTTGTTACGCTGATTAGAGGGTAAATTAACGAATATCCGACAATAATTAGTATCTGTTTTTTTGTGAGTAAAGTTAACTTTGACATGTGTCCGTACCCTTGTGGTTAAGGTAACAAAGTGAGTTGGTGTCGGAATATTTATCGTTGATAAACGAAATTAACCAAAAAACCAATAAGTCACCAAAATCGCCGAAACAATCCCGCCCAGGTCGGCGACGATGCCGCAGGCGGCGGCATGGCGTATCTGCTTGATGTTCACCGCGCCGAAATACACCGCCAACACATAAAACGTGGTCTCGGTGCTGCCTTGCACCACCGATGCCAGCCGGCCGGCGAAGGAATCGGCACCGTGGGTCTGCATGGTGTCTATCATCATCGCTCGCGCGCCACTACCGCTGAACGGCTTCATCAATGCTGTCGGCAGGCCGTCGATGAAGCGGTTGTCGATGCCGGCAACATTGACCAATAGCCTAATGCCGTCGGTGATCAATTCCAGTGCGCCGCTGGCCCGGAATACGCCGAAGGCCACCAGCATCGCCACCAGATAGGGAATGATGGTGATCGCGGTCTGAAAACCGTGCTTGGCGCCTTCGACGAATAACTCGTAAGCGTTCAATCTTTTGAGGGCAGAGGCGGCGATGAAGGTAACCACTAGGCTGAACAGAATCACATGGCTGACCAAGGCCGATTGTTGCAACATTTCCGCCTGATCCAAACCGGCGAAATAAGCCAGTATGGCGCCGACCACGGCCGTGATGCCGCCCAGATAAGCCAATACCACCTTGTCCAGCAGATTGATCTTCTGTACGGCAGCGACCGCCAGCAAGCCGGTCAGCGTCGACATATAAGTGGCGATCAAGATCGGGATGAAGACGTCGGTCGGATTGGCGGCGCCGAGCTGCGCCCGGTAAGCGAAGATCGTCACCGGAAACAGCGTCACCGACGAGGTGTTGATCACCAGAAACAAGATCTGCGCGTCGCTGGCCCGCTCGGGATGAGGGTTCAAGGTCTGCATTTCCTGCATGGCCTTGATGCCCATCGGTGTCGCGGCGTTGTCCAGCCCCAGCATGTTGGCGGCGATGTTCATCACCATCGCTCCGAGCGCCGGATGATCCTTCGGTATCTCCGGCATCAGTCGGCTGAACAGCGGATTCAGCGCCTTGGTCAACACATCGATGAAACCGCTGTGCTCGCCGACTTTCATGACCCCCAACCACAAGGCCAGCACGCCGCTCAGCCCCAATGAAATCTCGAACGCGGTTTTGGACAGACTGAACATCGCACTCATCAATTCGGAAAACACCTGGGTGTCGCCCAGCACCAGCAGCTTGAAGGCGGCGGTGGCGAAGGCGGTCAGGAACAAGAATATCCAGATGAAGTTCAGCAACAACCTGTCCTAAGATTTAGCCGATTTTTTTGGCTAAATCCGCCGCATAACCGGTGTAGCTATGCGGCGTCAATTTCAGCAACTCGTCTTTGGCTTCGGTCGGAATCTCCAGCTTTTCGACGAAGGCGCGCATGCCGTCGCCGGTGACGCGATTGCCGCGGGTCAGTTCTTTCAATTTTTCGTAAGGCTTTTCGATGCCGTAGCGACGCATCACGGTTTGAATCGGTTCGGCCAGCACTTCCCAGTTTTGGTCAAGGTCTTGATCGATCAACGCCGGGTTTATTTCCAGTTTGGAGATGCCTTTCAAGGTCGATTGAATGGCAATGCTGGTGTGGGCGATGCCGACACCGATGCTGCGCAACACGGTGGAATCGGTCAAATCACGCTGCCAGCGTGACACCGGTAGTTTGTCGGCCAGAAAGCCGAAAATCGCGTTGGCCAAGCCCAGGTTGCCTTCCGAATTCTCGAAGTCGATCGGATTGACCTTGTGCGGCATGGTCGAGGAACCGACTTCGCCGGCGACGGTTTTTTGCTTGAAATAACCCAGCGAGATATAGCCCCAGACGTCGCGGTCGAAGTCCAGCAAAATGGTATTGAAGCGCGACAAGGCGTGGAAAAGCTCGGCCATATAATCGTGCGGCTCGATCTGGATCGTGTAAGGGTTGAAGGTTAGGCCCAACGACTCGACGAAGTCTTGCGCGAATTGCGGCCAATCCACTTCCGGGTAGGCCACGCTGTGGGCATTGTAATTGCCGACCGCGCCGTTGATTTTGCCCAGCAATTCGACCTTGGCCAATTGCTCGCGTTGGCGTTGCATGCGGGCGACGACGTTGGCCATTTCCTTGCCGACCGTGGTCGGCGTGGCCGACTGGCCGTGGGTGCGCGACAGCATCGGTTGCTCGGTACTGGCCAGGGCCAATTGTTTGATGGCTGCTATCGTGGCGTCGATCTCGGCCAGGACCAGACCGCGGCCTTCTTTCAACATCAAGGCATACGACAGATTGTTGATGTCTTCCGAAGTACAGGCAAAATGGAAGAACTCGTTAATTGCGTGCAGCTCGGCGTTGCCTTTGACTTTTTCCTTCAAGAAGTACTCGACGGCCTTTACGTCGTGGTTGGTAGTCTTCTCGATGTCCTTGACTGCCTGGGCGTCGGCTTCGGAAAAATTGCTGACAATATTATCGAGTACGCGGTTCGCTTCGGCGGACAAGGTCGGCACTTCGACGATCTTGGCTTCGGCGGCCAGGGCTTGGAGCCAGCGTACTTCAACTTCGACCCGGTAACGAATCAAGCCGTATTCGCTGAAAATGGGACGCAAGGCGTCGACTTTGCCGGCGTAGCGGCCGTCGATGGGGGAGATGGCGGTGAGGGTCATTGTTAAATTGTCCTGAACAGTAGATTTTACTTAAAGGTGTTAATCAACCAGGCTTCAAAATCCATAGCTCGACTGCGGTCTAAAATGTTTTTATATAATGCTCTGGCTAATGATGAGCCGGGTTTTTCTTGCCATGCTCTCCAACTAAATACTTTAGCTTTTGAACTATGTAATTGCTGATTGAACAGTACTTTTGGTAGGTTGTTTATCGCTTGGTCGGCATGTTGCAGAAGTGAAGCTTGAGTGGTGTCGGTAATTAGACTTTCGATGAAGCTTTCCAGCATGCCGTCATTTTCATGGTTTGGCATGATCCATAGACCGATATTGGGTAATCCGTCGGGATGGTTAAAAATATCGCCCTTCTGAAATTTTGGTGTGTTGGGGATTGTGTAGCCGAATTCTGCCAGTTTTTCTGCTACTTTTTTGTGTCGCCAGTGAAAACCACCAGAATTTTCAGGCGGGTAGTCGGCGTCTAAAATAATTCCAAGCTTCTCGGTGTCGCCATTCTTTAATTGGTCAAGAAGTAATGGTAGGTTATTAATTAAATTTGACCAGCCGTCGCCAGAATTAATATTGAGCGCCTTCGGTGGGAAAATTTCAATTTTATCTTTACCGATAACTAAGTTGCAAAAAGCGTTAAAAAAATCCTGATCATCCTTGCCTTCTACTAATAGTTTCCATCTGCTCATTAACGCACCTCAAGGGCCGATGCTGTAACAGTTTTTAGTGCCTCTTCATCATAAACAGTTGCAATAACCTTACCGTTGTCACTAGTGAGTTTGCTCCTTGAAATTTTTAGCAAGACCCCGTCTTCAGGGCTTTCATTTGCGACTTTGGTAAAGCTTTCGATGCAATCCCAACTGTGAGTTGTCGCAAATACTTGAATGTTAAGATCTCGTGCTAACTGAAAAATAATTCTCCAAACTTCCTCCTGAACACTATAGTGCAGGCCATTTTCGAACTCATCGATTAGCAAAATTCCGTTTTTTGCCGGGAATATAGAAAGTATAAGTTGTAAT
>NZ_JBYMAP010000180.1:0-8233 GCF_057766305.1 Methylomonas sp. BG-2
GCAACGGTTTTGTTTGTGTGGGATTTGCGAATTCGGACCGGCATGAAGCAAGCATGACAACACGGAACGCACGGAGCTTTTCCGAGCGAGACCGATTCGGAACGAGTTAAGGCGCCAATCGTTTAGCGTTCGTCCGTTGACCGATGATTGCCGTGTCTGGTGCGACAGGTTTTTAACTGGCGTAATTGCTCAATTTAGGATCAAGCCAGCGGAGTGGCGCTGAATAGAAGCGCGAATCCGTGGCCGGTGAGGATCAGCCGCGAGCGCCGAGACGCGATTTGTCGCGTTCGATCAGGGCGTAGGCGGAATGGTTGTGTATCGATTCGAAGTTTTCCGATTCCACCGTGTAGGCGCTGATACGCGGCTCGGCATCCAAGCGGGCCGCCACGTCGCGTACCATGTCCTCGACGAATTTGGGGTGGTCGTAGGCGTATTCGGTGACGTATTTTTCGTCCGGGCGTTTCAGCAGGCCGTAGATCGGCGACGAGGCTTCGGTTTCGACCAGCGCGATCAGATCTTCCACCCAGATAAAGCCGTCGGTGACGACCGTGACCGTGACGTGGGAGCGCTGATTGTGGGCGCCGCGCTCGGAAATTTCCTTGGAGCACGGGCACAGGCTGGTTACAGGCACCACGACTTGGACCTTGGTGCGGCAGCCGGCGGCGTCGATTTCGCCGACGAAGCCGACCTGATAGTCCAGCAGGCTGCGCACGCCGCTGACCGGCGCGGTTTTGTCGATGAAGTACGGAAAGCGCATGTCGATGTAGCCGGACTGGGCTTCCAGCCGGGCCAGCATTTCGCGCAGCATGGTCGGAAACGAGGCGATGCTGATTTCCCGGTCGTGGCTGTTCAAAATTTCGACGAAGCGCGACATGTGGGTGCCCTTGAAGTCGTGCGGCAGGTTGACGGACATCGCGAAACGGGCCACGGTGCGTTGTTCGCCGACGCTTTTGTCCTTGACCCGCACCGGATGCAGAATGTCCTTGATGCCGACTTTGTCGATGGCGATACGGCGGCTGTCGGCGCGGGCTTGGATGTCTTCGATGGGATTCATGGTTTGGGTTGGCGGTTTTACCGAGTGGTTTTTTACTTCCGACGCTGTCATTCGTGCACCTTAAACCGGGGTCGCTCGCCGAAATCGCCGTCGTTGACCGCGTATTGATCGAGTTTCAGGCTGTAGAAGCGGTCGAAGTGTTGTTTGACGGTGCGGGCGATGCCGGCGTCGTAAACCGGTGTCACGGTTTGCGCCAAGCCGGTCGGCCGTTCGAGCACGACGCCGTCTCGTACCACCAACCGGCCGTTTTTGAACAGCAACGCGGCAGCGGCGAATAGGGCCCGATAGTCGGGGTGGGATTGGCCGGCATGCCGGCCCGGATCGTAAACGGCGATGTCGGCGATGGCACCGGGGGCCAGATGGCCGCGGTCGTTGAGGCCGAGCAATTTGGCGGCGGCGGAGCGGGTCATCGTGGCGATGTCGCTAAAACTCAATTCGCGTTTTAGACCCGGCAACAAAGTCAGGGCCAGGGCCTCCTGGTTCAAGCGCGCCATGCATTCCTGCCGGTAGTCGGCGTCCATTAATAATCGGATCAATTCGGGATAGGCGGTAAACGGCGCGCCGTTGGGGTGGTCGGTGGTGAAGAACAAACGCTCCGGCGCCTCGGCCAACAAAAACAGTTCCAGGCCGATCGCCCACTGCAAGGTATTGATGAAGCTGGCCTCGCGGTAGCGGTACGGCACCACGCCACCCGAGCCTTCGGTTTCGGCATCCCACATCACGCATTTACTCGGATTGGCGTCGGCGTGGCGGCTGTATTGGGCGATGACGTCGCCGGAGATCGTCACCGTTTGGCCGAACAATACTTGGCCCACGTCCATGGTGATATTGGGGTGGCGGTGGAAGGCTTCCAGCAAGCGCGCGGCCGCCGACGAAAAGCCCTTGGCGCCTTCGCTGCCGTAGGCATAAAACTGGATGTGGGCCAAATGCATCGGCAGGCCTTGCGCGGCTTCCATCGTGGCGACGGCGGTTTCGACGTTGCCGGGCATGCCCAGATTGTTGCAGTGCACGTGTACCGGATGCGGCACGCCCAATTGGCAGGCGGCGCGTTGCAGGGTTTGCAGAATTTGCCGGGAACTGACGCCGTAATCCGGTACCACGTCGTCCAAACCAAATTGGCGAACGTTGCTTTTGAAGGCGTTGGCGCCGCCGGCGTTGATGACTTTCAAGCCCAGCGCGCGGGTGGCGTTCAAGGTCCAGGCCACGTAGTCGTTGATTTGATTCTGGCCGGCCTTGGCGCGCATTAGCCGTAAAAGTAGATCGTCGTTGCCCAGGATCGCCAGCGCGGCGGTGTCGATGATTGGGATGTCGGCCAGTTGCAGATGCACGTCCAGCGTGCCGACCGGCAACATCGCCGGTTCGACCACACTGGTGTAACCCATCCGCGCGTAGCGGTAGCCGATGTCGGTACTGGACCATTTGGCGGTGGAAAAGGGGTGATTCAACCGCCGCGCCATGTGGTTGCGATGTTGCTCCGGCAGCAATAGCCGGGCGGTGTTGACGTTGCCGCCGGCAATGTGACTGTGGATGTCGATGGCGCCGGCCATGACGATCTTGCCGGTCAGGTCGTGGACCTCATCGAAATGCGCGTCCGGACCGGGGTCGGCGACGACGATGCCGTCGCGGATGAACAGGTCGCGGGTTTCGCCGTGCAGGTTTTGCGCCGGATCGTAGATTGCGCCGTTGCGGAGTTTAATCAGCATATGTCGGTAGGGTATGCGTCGCGTAGCAAAGTTGAGGTTTCGGACGGTTCAATGGCCGAAAGCCGGGTAAAGCCAAATGCGGCTGGCTTCGACTCCGCTCAGCCAACGGCGATTGGCTCAGTTCAACCAACGGAGAATGGCTCAGTTCAGCCAACGGAGACTGGCTCCGCTCAGCCAACGGAGACTGGCTCGGCTCGAGCAGCGGTCTTCGGCGACGATCGGTCGGAAAATGAGCGGCAGCGACGCGGCGGCTCATAACATGTCCAAGGTCAGCAACAGCCGCCGGGGCTGGACCGCGGTTGGGGTCGGCGAGCGGTGGACCAAGCCGCGGCCTTCGTTGCCTTCCCAGTGCTCGCCCTTCATCAGGCCGACCGCGTAGGCCGGCATTTGCCGAATCGCGGTGGCGTCGGCGATCAGTCCGGATACTTGATCCGGAACGCCGCAACCTCCCATGCCCAGTTTGCCGCGATCGACCGCGTACTCCGGCAACCACTCGGTGCCGATGCCGCCGTAGCTGCAAATCATCCGTGCCGGTACCCGATCGACGTGAAAACGCGGACACATCGCGTTATCCAGGGTCCGCAAGCGCAGGCCGGCCTCGCGCTGGCCGAACAATTCACAAAACGCCGAAGTCAACCACGCCACATCCTCCAGCCAAGCCTGGAAACCGTCCAAAGCGGCGGCTTGCGGCCAAATGGCCGAGAAGTCGTAACGATCGGGATCGACGGCCTGGCTGATTTCGATTCTGGTCTTGCGATGCAGCGCGGCATGGATGAAGCCTTCAATTTCGGCCGGTAACGGCCGTTCGATCAAACACAGATTGACATCGTCCTCGTAAATACGGGCCAAGTCGGCAAATCGAGCGGAAACCACGGTTTTGGTGGCGGGGCGCCGTTCCAACGCTTGAAAGGTACCGGGCGGCACCCGTGGCGAAACAGCGGGTTGAGAGAAAGGCGCGCGGGCAAACATGGGTCACTCCTTAATGGGCTAACAGGGTTTGTTCGAAAACCACGATACCTTGCATGAAGGCGATGCCCAGCGCGAAAGACGCGCTTTGGCCGCTGAGATGGCGCAAGGTCGAGCGCTCGTGCAACACCGGAATCAGGTCGGAAGCGGCGATGTAAATGAATCCGCCGGCCGCGATCGGCAACAGCACGACCAGCGACGACGCGGCGACTTGGCTGAGCAGCAAGGTAAACAGCGCGCCGGGCACCACGCTCAGCGAGCAATAAAAGTTGTACAACACCGCCTGCTTCGGCGGGTAACCGCCGCGCAGCAACGCGCCGACGTCGCCCAGTTCCTGAGGCACTTCGTGGGCGATAATGGCGAGCGTGGTGGTCAGGCCCAACGCCGGATCGGCCAGGAAACTGCCGGCGATCAGAATGCCATCGACGAAGTTGTGGATGGCGTCGCCGATCAAATTCATTTTTGCCAGCGGCAGCACTTCGCTAGCGGCCGGACGGGTATCGACATTGTGGTCGTGGCGCCAGCGCACCAGCTTTTCCAATACGAAGAAACCGAACACGCCGATCAACGCGGTCAAGCACACCGTACTCACCGAACCTTGGCGGGCGACCGCGTCCGGAATCAAGTGAATGAAGGCGTCGCCGAGCAACACGCCGACCGCCAATGCCACCAGGAAAGGCACGATCCGCTGCAAGCTGGCCGCCGGCAGCCACAACGCAAAAGCGCTGGATAGCGAGCACAGGCTGACCGCGAGACTGGCGGCGATGGTGGCTAAATAGGTATTCATGGCGGCGCTACCCCAGGTGTGGAAACGAACGGTGTTGGTGGTACGAGCGGCCGTTCAGGTGGACGCCAAGCGCGGACGGCGCGCGAAAAATCACCAGCGCGGCGATGCAACCCGGTATCAGCGGATAGGCGGAGATCAACGCGCGTTGCGGCTTGGCTTGATCGCGCAAGCGGATCACGGCCCAGAGCATCAGCAATAGTTCGCCGCCGATCACCGGCGGAAAGCCATCAGTGTCCGCCATCGCTAAACCATTGCGGGAAATCGTCCCTGAGCTTGCGCCAGGCATTCGGCCCGGCGGCGAGTTCGGCATCGGTCAGCAGACAGGCGTCCAGTTCGCGACGGACCTTTTCGGCGTCCACGTTCTGGCCGATGAAGACCAGTTCCTGGCGGCAATCGCCGTAGGGCTCGACCCATTGTTCGCGGATGTCGTCCAGATACTCGGCCGGCCATTGCTCCTTGGGCGCCAAGGCCCACCAGCGTCCGGCCAGGCCGTGGCGCATGATGCCGCCGGCCTGCGACCAGTTGCCGGCATATTCTGGGCGCGAGGCCAGCCAGAAAAAGCCCTTGGAGCGCAGCAAGGTGCCGTTGTCCCATTCGCCTTCGTGCAGGTGCTGATAGAAACGCTCCGGGTGAAACGGCCGGCGGGCGCGGTAAACAAAGCTGCTAATGCCGTATTCTTCGGTTTCGGGGATATGCTCGCCGCGCAACTCCTTCAGCCAGCCCGGCGCTTGTTCGGCTTTTTCGAAATCGAACAGGCCGGTATCCAGCACCTTGCCCAGATCGACCTGGCCCATGACCATCGGCACGATTTCAGCGTCGGGATTCAGGCTGAGCAATATCGCCCGCAGATTGGCGATTTCGTCGCCGGCGATCAAGTCGATCTTGGAAATCAAAATGACGTTGGCGAATTCGATTTGATCGACCAGCAGATCGGCGACGTTACGCTCGTCGTCCTCGCCCAACGCTTCGCCGGCTTCCTTCAGACTCAAGGCTTCCTGGTACTGGCGCAGGAAATTCACCGCATCGACCACGGTCACCAGGGTATCCAGCCGAGCGATGTCGGACAGGCTGACGCCGTTGTCGTCGCGAAAGGTAAAGGTTTCGGCGATCGGCAGCGGCTCGGCGATGCCGGTGGATTCGATCACCAGATAATCGAAGCGGCCGTCCTTGGCCAAGTTGCCAACCTCGATCAGCAAGTCCTCTCGCAGAGTGCAGCAGATGCACCCGTTGCTCATTTCGACCAGCTTTTCCTGGCCGCGATTCAGTTGCACCTCGTTCTTGACCAACGCGGCGTCGATATTGACTTCGCTCATATCGTTGACGATCACCGCGACTCGCCGGTTCTCCCGGTTGCCGAGGATATGATTCAGCAGCGTGGTTTTGCCGGCGCCAAGAAAACCGGACAAGACCGTGACGGGTAGTTTGGAGGAAATCATCGTAGTCATATAGATGTTATATTGTAACAATCACAATCCAAAAAAAGGGTGCCAGCGACGAGTCGCGGCACCCGCGGCAAGTTAATAACTCAATCTGAAACCGACTTCGGCGCCGCGACCGGCTTCCGGCGCGAAATTGCGCAAATAAGAAGTGGCGTTGCGGATGTTTTGGTCCAGCAGGTTATTGCCCTTGGCGAAGACCAGTAGTTTGGCATCGCCGGGGGCTTTGATCTGGTAATTGACGCCGGCGTTCAGCAGATAATAACCGGCGGTCGAGGTCTCGAACTCGCCGACGTGGGTTTGATCGTCGGCGCGGGTCAGGCGTAGATAGCTGGACAATTGCTCCCGGTTATAGTCCAGTTGCAGACCGTAACGCAGCGGCGGCATGCGCGGCACGTCGCCGCCGGTTTTGAATTCGCCGCGGGTGTAATCGCTGAACAAGGTCAGCTCGACTAAGCCCAGATGATTTTCGACAACCGGGAAAATCAGCTTGGCTTCGTAGCCTTTGAAAATGGCGTCTTGCTGGCTGCTTTGCACCACCGGTTTGCAATCGACCGCGCAAGGGTTACCGTCTTCGTCGACGAATGCGCCGGTGCGTTGCTGGTAAATGTAATCGCCGGCCCAGTTGTGGAACAAGTCCAACTCGGCACGCAACCAATCGCTTTTAAAGCGGTAGCCCAAATCCAGGTTGTAGGCGGTTTCTTCCTTCAAACTCAAACTGCCCACTTCGAAACTGCGGGTGGCGTCGTGGTAGCCGTTGGCCAGCAATTCCTGGACATTCGGCGCCCGCGACGAACGAGTAATCGCCAAATTCAGGCTGTTGCGGCCGTCCAATTTCCATAAGGCCGACACCGAGGCGCTCACCGGCGTGTAACTTAACGGCGTGTAGCCGTCCGGATGCACGTCGGTTTGTTCGACGCGGGTGCCGAATTGGTAAGTGACCGGGCCGAGGTCGAAGGCTTCGACGCCGAACACGCCGTAGCTGTAAGTGTCCGAGCGCGGCACGATGCTGGCGCCGGTCAGTTTCTCGATGGCGTTGAAATCGCTGACTTGGGCTTGAAAGCCGACCGCGCCGCGCAGCGGGCCGATGTCCTGATGATTCAGCTCGACGCGGCCTTCGTAGCTTTTATTGGTGAAGAAGGCGCCGGGCTCGCCGTTGGCGATTTCGGTATGCTGGTAATCGGTGTAACCCAAGCGGGTGCGCAGGCTTTTGGCGAACGGCAGCGGGTTATTCAATTCGCTCTTGAAATCATATTTGTTCTGGCGCATCGCGATGCGCACCGTTTCCGTGCCGGTGCCGTCCGGGGCGATGCCGTAGTTATTGTTTAAATTGTTGATCGACGCCCCGGCAAAGCCGTTGTCGCCGACCCAGGACAAGCCGGCCGAACCGCTGATCGCCTCGGCGCCGGTATGGTTCAAAAAACCGCGCGGATTGTCGACCACGTCCAGGGAAGGATCGGTGATCGCCACCTTGGCGGTATCGATGCCGCTGCCGCCGATGTCCAGATTGTTGCGATGCCGATAGAAGCCGTCCAGGTGATAAGCAATGTGGTCCTTGCTGCCTTCGACTTTCATTGTGGTGCTGGTTTCGTCGCTGGTCGAATCGAAGCGCTGCTCCAGTGCCGCGTTCAAGGCTTTGTCGAAGGCCTTGCCGGGAATTCGGTTGTCGATGACGTTGACCACGCCGCCCATCGCGCCGCTGCCGTAAAGCAGCGTTGCCGGGCCGCGCAGCACCTCGATGCGTTCGGCCAATAGCGGTTCGACGCTGGTGGCGTGGTCGGGGCTGATCGCCGACACGTCGTTGCTGCCGATACCGTTGCTCAATACCCTTACCCTGGGGCCGGCCTGGCCGCGTATCACCGGGGTGCCGACGCCGGGGCCGAAGGACTGGCTGGAAATGCCCAACTCGTTTTTCAAGGTATCGCCGATGCTGTGGCCGGTTTTCATCCGCAACTCGTCGTCGCTTAACACCGTAACCGGCGAGCCGGCCTCGGCTTTTGTCACCGGTAGCGGCGCGGTGACGATGACCTCGTCCAATGAGATATCGGCTTGAGTTTCCGCATGAAGCAAGCTTGCGGGCAACATCAACAAGAAAAAAGCAGTTTTGTTCATTACTGGAGCAGGGAAAGGGAAACAACGGAAAATGTTATATTGTAACGATTGTGAATGCAACAATATAACGCCGTGGTGCCGTGGGCAACGCCTTGAGAGTTCGCCGCCATGCAATAAGTGCGTAGACATCCAGTGACCGACCAATGGTTAACCGGGCTAGTTCGAGGCTGAAGGT
>NZ_JBYMAP010000181.1:0-8222 GCF_057766305.1 Methylomonas sp. BG-2
AATGGGACCGGGGCCTGTTTCTGGGCGCGCTAGTGCCGACGTTTCTACTCGGCTTGATGGTAGGCAACCTGATCAAAGGCATTCCGTTTCATCTGCAAAGCGACATGCGGATCGCATTGCTCGGCAATTTGGGCGGTTTGTTCAACCCGTTTTCCATGTTGGTCGGCGCCGTCGCGACCTCGGCCGCGACCAGTCTCGGTGCGCTTCGCTTGCAATTACACCCCGATACGGCAATCGCCGAGCGCGCCAAAGCCCTCGCGCTGCCGTTGGGATTGGCCTTTTTGAGCCTGTTCGCCTTGACCGGGCTGTGGATCACTCATCTGGAGGGTTACCACGTCACCACCGACATCGCACCGCTGGGGCCTTCCAACCCGCTCAGCAAATTCGTCAAACGCGGCGACGGCCTTTGGCTGGACAATTACGAACACGAACCCGCGCTGATTGCGATACCCGCGCTGGTTTTTATCGCCGGGATCGCGATGCTGATCTGTTCCCGCCGCGATCAGGCGTATTGGGCCTCGCTGGCCGCCGCGGTGGCGATAGCCATGCTGGTGCTGACGGCGGGCGTATCGCTGTTTCCGTTTTTGGCCCCGTCCAATATGTCATTGAACAGCTCGTTAACGCTTTGGGACGCGAGTGCCAGCGAAGCCGCGCTGCGCGCGCTGCTGATTCTCGGCGGGATACTATTTCCGTTGATGGCACTTTCCAGCCGCTGGCGCTAGCTGAATCCAATCAGTTTGTATCGCTCGAACAAACCTGATAAAACCTTAGTTTCCTGACAACTATAACGACAAAAAGGTAGGCGCAAAATGAAGAAAGTCCTGAACCACACTCTGATCGGCGTGCTGGCGTTCATTCCGATCATGGTCATCGTCCAAATCGTGCTGTTCGTCAAGGACCGGCTGACCGATTTGTTTCAATTCGTTTACGGCTATTCGGACAACTATTTGGTGACTTTCCTGCTGTTCGCCGCCAGTTTCGCGACGATCACCTACGTCGGCCATCGGGTCAGCCTGGGCCGGTTTTCGATTATCGCGATGTTCGAACATCTGATCGAGCGAATTCCATTGCTCAGCACCATCTATCGAGTCACCAAAAAACTGGTCAACATGATTGCCGGACATCAGCTTCAGGAGCCGCGCGAAGTGGTTTACGTCGAGTACCCCAAGGAAGGCATTTGGGTACCGGCCTACGTGACCAACAAAACCGACGACCGTTACGTGTTGTTCGTGCCGACCTCGCCCAACCCCACCTCGGGCTTCGCGGTCATCGTCCACGAGTCGAAAGTGATTAAATCGGAAATGAGCATCGAACAAGTCACTAGCTTCATCATCAGCGTCGGCGCCGATTTCGAGAAAGTCACCGAGATCAAAAAGCTGCCGAGTTAAACCGCTTCACCGACAGCCCTCGCCAAACCTCGGGAAACCATGACCGACGACACCGAAGCCCTCGCGGCTGGTTTGGGCGCTGCCTTAAAACGGCGGGGCTGGCGCATCGCCGTCGCCGAATCCTGTACCGGCGGCGGGATCGCCCATGCCATTACCGAGGTCGCCGGCAGCTCGGAATGGTTCGACAGAGGTTTCGTGACCTACAGCAACGCCGCCAAAGTGGAGTTGCTGGGAGTGCCGCGGACCACGTTGGACAGCGTTGGGGCGGTCAGCCCGGAAACCGCGCTCGCGATGGTAGCCGGCGCGCTCAGTCGTAGCCAAGCCGATTTGGCAGTAGCGGTCACCGGCATCGCCGGCCCCGGCGGTGGCACCCCGGACAAGCCGGTCGGCCTGGTGTACATCGCGTTACAAAGCGGCGACCAACCGGCTCGTTGCCAACGTCAACAATATCAGGGCAACCGCCGCGATATTCGTCGGCAAACCGTGGATTTCGCGCTGCAATGGGCGTTACAAACCGCCACTCTGACTTAGAAATTCCGGAGCTTTCGCGCAATTTGTAGGAATTTGCTTACAATTCCAGAGACTTCATCCGTTTAATGCGCCCGAATCAGTGATCAACCCATCATGACTATCGTTCCGGTACTACAAACCTTTTTCGGAAACGCCAGCCTCGATCGCCGGCGTTGGTGGGGACCGGTCACCGTCGGTATCGCTTACTATCTGGGCGCGGTGCTGGGCGTCAAGGCCTCTGTGATGTCGGAGGGGATCGCGATTTTTTGGCCGCCGAACGCATTTCTGCTGGCGGGATTCTTGCTGAATCCGCCAACAATGTGGCCGGCCTACGCCCTGGCTACGGTTCCGGCCGAGATTGCCGCCGATCTGCCGACCTTCCAATTGCATCAAGCCTTGATGTTCGCCGCCGTCAACATTCTGGAAACGCTGATCGCCGCCAGCTTGATTAAGCTCGTCTGCCGCTGGCCGTTCAAATTGGATACCCTTCGGCAAGTCGCGATGTTTGGTCTATTCGCTCTGATCGTGGCCAGCGGCGTTGCCGGCCTGTTGGGCGCCGCGGTTTACGTGACGACCTCGGCCGATACAGTCTCGTTTTGGAGCGAATGGCGTATCTGGTGGTTTGGCGACAGCCTGGGGCTGTTGACGATCACCCCGGTGCTGCTCGGCTGGCTGCAGGTACAATCGAATTTGTGGGACACGCCGCCCGCCGACAGGCCGCTCGAAGCCGCCTTATTGCTGGTGGCCACGATACTGGTCGGCTTATGGGTTTTCTCGCTGCCGGACTATCTGACGACCCGTTATCCGGCCAGCCCCATCCTGATGTTGCCGCTGACGATCTGGGCCGCGGCCCGCTTCGGACTGCGCGGCGCCGCTTCCCTGAATCTGCTGATCGCTATGATCGCTATTGCCGGCACGGTTGCCGGTCGCGGCCATTTCATGTCGATGAATCAAGCCGACAATGTGCTTCGCTTGCAAGAATATCTGGCTTCCTTGGCATTTTCATCATTGGCGCTTGCCGCGCTGCTGCAAGAATTACGGCAACAAAACGTCCGTCTGCGCGCACTCAGCCGGGCCGTCGAAACGGTGCATGCCGGCATCGTCATTACCGATCCAACCAGCCCGGACAACCCGATCATCTACGTCAACAAAGGCTTCGAAGCCATCACCGGCTACCGCCGCCGCGACGCCATCGGCAGAAACCCGCGCTTCTTGAAAGATCCCGGCGTGGATGAGGACAAGATTCAGGCGTTGCGCAACGCGATAGATCAACATCAGCGCATAAACTGTACGCTACGCAATCGCCGCAAGAACGGCTCCCTGTTTTTTAACCGGATGACGATAAACCCGGTTTTGGACGACACGGGGCGAGTCAGCCATTTCATTGGGGTTCAACACGACGTCACCGACATCGTGGTCGGCGAACAAGCCCTGCGAAACGCCCACCGCCAATTGGAGCTGATTAACCAGGATCTGGAAAATCGCATCGAACAACGCACCCGTGAGTTGAAATCGGCCAACGAGCAACTGGCAAAGCTGGCCGCCACCGATCCGCTGACCGGCGCCTATAACCGCCGCCACTTCATGACGCAAGCCAACGCCGAACTCAAACAGGCAAACCGGCACGGCCGAACTCTGTCGTTAATCGCTCTGGACATTGATCATTTCAAACAGATCAACGACCATCACGGTCACGGCGTTGGCGACCGTATTTTGATCATGTTGACCGAAACCGTGACGCCGATTTTACGGCCGCGCGACTTATTCGCCCGTTTCGGCGGCGAGGAATTTTGCGTGTTACTGCCGGAAACCGGCGCCAACGAAGCCAGCGCAATCGCCGAACGTCTGCGAGCCGCGATCGCCGACTTGAGTTTCTCGCTCGTTAGTGCCGGGCCGATTCACTTTACGGTCAGCGCCGGCGTCGCCGAATGCCAACCCAATGCCTACGATATAGACACCTTGCTGGAATTGGCGGACCGCGCGATGTACGTTGCCAAGCAAGCCGGTCGCAACACCGTCAGAATTCATTCGCCCCTGCAAGCCCCGCCCCGCCCGGAGCCCGAACCCGCCTGAAGCCCTAGCAGCCAAAAAGCTGCCACTCCGATGCGCCGGTTGGGCTAAAATGCCGCCTCTGTTTCTGCAGCGGAAGTTTCGCGATGTTGAAAAAAACCTTGTTCACGATCCTCGCCGGTTTGCTGGGCGCCTGCGCCACCAGCCCAACCGGCCGAACCCAGTTCATCTACATGCCAGACAACCAGGTCGATCAAATGGGCTTGCAGGCGTTCGACAGCATGAAGAGCAAAAACCCGATCAGCCGTAACGCCGGTTACAACCATTTCGCCCAATGCGTGGCGCTCGATCTGACCCAGCAGACCCGCGGCCAATGGGAAGTGGTCGTGTTCGAGGACGAAACCCTGAACGCATTCGCGCTGCCCGGCAACAAGATCGGCGTGCATACCGGCTTGATCAAACTGGTCGACAACCAGGACCAACTGGCGGCGGTAATCGGCCACGAGATCGGCCACGTCTTATCCAGACACAGTAACGAACGCCTGTCGCAGGAAACCGCGGTCAACACCGGCTTATCGATGGTCCAGGCCGTCACCCAACCGCAAACCGCATTGGGACAAACCGCGCTGGGCTTGCTTGGCGTCGGCGCCCAATACGGGGTACTGTTGCCCTACAGCCGGGTGCATGAAACCGAGGCCGATACGATAGGTCTGGATTTGATGGCTAAAGCCGGCTTCGACCCGCGCCAAAGCATCAATCTGTGGAAAAAAATGGACCAAGCCTCGCAAGGCGGCCAGCCTATCGAATTCATGTCCACCCACCCCTCGCACGGCAGCCGCATCGATAATCTCAACCAACACATGAATCACGCCGTCCAGCTTCAGCAGCAGGCCAGAAGCCAGGGCAAACAGCCGCATTGCGCCAAGTAATGAATCCGCATTTATCGCAATTACATCCCTATCCGTTCGAAAAGCTGGCGACGCTCAAACAAGGTGTGGTTCCGCCGGCCGACAAGGCGCACATTGCGCTGTCGATCGGCGAACCGAAACACGCCACGCCGCATTTCATTCAGGAAGCGCTGCTACGCCACTTACACGGCCTAACGCTCTACCCGACCACCAAAGGTTTGCCGGAATTCCGCCAGGCGATCGCCGACTGGACCTGCCGCCGCTTCGACATTTCCGCCGGCGGCGTCGATGCCGAGACTCAGATACTGCCGGTCAACGGCACCCGCGAGGCCTTGTTTTCGTTGGTGCAAGCCGTCGTCGACCCGGCAGAGAAGCCGGTCGTGGTGATGCCCAACCCGTTCTACCAAATTTACGAAGGCGCGGCCTTGCTGGCCGGGGCCGAGCCGTATTATCTGAACACCACCGCCGAAAACGGCTATCTGCCTGATTTCGACAGCGTGCCGGAGGCGATCTGGCAACGTTGCCAATTGATATTCATCTGCTCGCCCGGCAATCCGACTGGCACGGTATTGTCGCGGGCCGACCATCTGAAGTTATTGGCCTTGGCCGAAAAGTACGATTTTGTCATCGCCTCCGACGAGTGTTACACCGAGCTTTACGACGACGAAGCCCATCCGCCACAAGGTTTGCTACAAAGCGCTTACGCGGCAGGCAACACCGATTTCAAACGCTGCGTCATCTTTCAAAGCCTGTCCAAGCGTTCCAACGCGCCCGGCCTGCGGTCCGGCTTCGTGGCCGGCGATGCCGAGGTTCTGAAAAATTACTTCAAATACCGCACCTACCACGGTTGCCCAATGCCGGTGCCGACCCAGCACGCCAGCATCGCCGCCTGGAACGACGAAGAACACGTCAAACACAACCGCCAGTTATACCGCGACAAGTTCACCGCGTTCATCGACATCTTAAAAGACGTTTGCGAAATCAGCCGGCCGCCGGCGAGTTTTTACGTCTGGCTGAAGACGCCGCTTGATGACGACCTCCAGGGATGTAGGAAGGGCAGCAAGTTGCCGGGAGCAACTGCTGACACGGAATTCGCCCAAAAACTGTTTGCCCAGCAGAACATCACGGTGCTGCCGGGCAGTTATTTATCCCGCGACAGCGGCGGCGTCAACCCCGGCACCAACCATGTCCGCATCGCCTTGGTCGCGCCGATCGAGGAATGTGTCGAGGCCGCGCGGCGCATTAAAGAAATTTTAAAATAGGTTCAAGGTTCAAGGTTCAAGGTGCAAAAAACACCCTGGCCTTGAGCCTTTGGACCCTGTACCTTGAACCTTGTACCTACGAGACCCCATGTCAAATCTGGAAACCATCATCAACGACGCGTTTGAAAATCGCGCCGAAATCAGCCCGTCCACCGTCTCCGCCGAAGTTCGTAACGCGGTCAACGAAGCGTTGAACCTGCTCGACAAAGGCCAAGCTCGCGTCGCCGAGAAAAAAGACGGCGATTGGGTGACCAACCAATGGCTGAAAAAAGCCGTGTTGCTGTCGTTCCGCATCAACGAAAACAAAGTCATCGAAAGCGGCGACGTGCGTTACTACGACAAAGTGCCGACCAAATACGGTCAATACAGCGAAGCCGATTTTGCGAAAGCCGGTGTCCGCGTGGTGCCGAATGCGGTGGCGCGTTACGGTTCCTACATCGCCCCCGGCGCGATCCTGATGCCCTCTTACGTCAATATCGGCGCTTACGTCGACAGCGGCACCATGGTCGATACCTGGGTGACCGTGGGTTCTTGCGCGCAAATCGGTAAAAACGTGCATCTGTCCGGCGGCGTCGGCATCGGCGGCGTTTTGGAACCGCTGCAAGCCAACCCGACCATCATCGGCGACAACTGCTTCATCGGCGCCCGCTCCGAAATTGTCGAAGGTGTCATCGTCGAAGACAACTGCGTGGTATCGATGGGTGTCTACATCGGCCAAAGCACCAAGATTTTCAACCGGATGACCGGCGAAGTCACTTATGGCCGCATCCCGGCTGGCTCCGTGGTAGTCTCCGGCAACCTGCCGTCCAAGGACGGCAGCCACAGCTTGTATTGCGCGGTGATTATCAAGCAAGTGGACGAGAAAACTCGCAGTAAAACCGGGATTAACGAGTTGTTGCGGGATTGATCGGCCGTGTTGGTGGATTGCCTATCGGCGAATCCACCGGATTGAACGAAGGTCTGCATCACGCGGAGCCTCGATAGAGGCTTCGCCGAGCCACCCGGCATCGCCAATGCGGGACCTAAACCGATTGGGTGGCGTGTATCCTAAACGCCATCGCGAACTCCTCCCCTTTAGATAAGCTGAACGGCGCGGGTAAGCCGTCCGCGCCGAATGAATCACCGATAATCGGCTCGATGCACACATACTCGGCGCTGTTATCGCTCCATACCCCATACGCCAGACAAAGCCTATCCGGCGGCGGCGACAACTTGCAGGTCATCGTCACGGAATAATTCGCGGTACGGATTTTTGCGGACTCCGCCGGCGATACCGCTCGGTGAACTTGTAAGCGATCGTGCGGCATCGTCGCAGTCTCGATGCGCGTGACACCAATATCGATAACACTGTCCGACGACACCGAAAAATAGGGATGAAACCCCGGCCGGAGCCAAGCAACATCCGATAACGCGCGAATACGGCTGGTAACCGTCAAGGTCTTTCCGCCCAATTCGGCATGTTCCGCCCAATCCGTGGCCACTTCAACGCTACCCCAGTCGGCATCGACCGTACCTGCCAATGTTTTCCGGTGCGGCAAGACGCTATCGCAGGGCGTAACCCGGTATTCGCCATGCTTGATTGCAAAAGGCGGCGGCAATGCTTCGAAATTCGGTATGCATAAATAAACACCGCCACGTGAACCGCCATCCTGCTTATTTTGCAACGGAGCAATGATGTCGGTCTCTGCCAACAGCCAATCGATTAATGTGCCTGTTTCGTTAAAGTTCATGGTTAACAGCGTATCCTTTTTCAATGTGTAATAAATTCAATCTTATAGCTATAATTAAACAAGTTCTCTGGCCAGCCCGTTCGCCCTCGGCGGACCATTAAATTAAAATCGTTGCGCTTTTAACGGAATAATTTTTCGCCTACCAGCGCCACGAGAAAAACGCCGACGAGGCTCTGGTGATTTCCGCATCAATGAAGGAGAAGATAGTACGAGCCAAACATGGCATATCGTCTTAATATCGACTCTCCGCTGAAACCCACTTTAGACGAACCAGAATTGCAAAAAACCGATTTAAATAGACCCAAGAAAACAAAACATTAAAACACAATGTCACTCTCAACGCCGACAAGGGCTAAATAATGAAATATTGTTTTTTTTCACCGTCGTATCGCGGTGACCTGGACCGGATTGTCA
>NZ_JBYMAP010000182.1:0-8216 GCF_057766305.1 Methylomonas sp. BG-2
GGCCGATCATGCAACAAAACTTGAACTAGTTCAAATTTTTTTATACTCGGACACCCAGAGCTTCCGAAAACATGAGGCGAGTTCGAGTTGAGGTCGATGCAGCGCCAGATTTAAGCCTTGTATTTTGAGAGCCGCTTGTCGTTTAGGTGACCGACCGGAAACTCGATGGGGCAGCTTTTACGCTTTGCGCAACAGCTAAGGCATCGCGGGCTTACACGACAGAAGGCGGCGGAGAGCTGCACGTAACCGGCTAAATCGCTAACGCGTCGATGCTAACCGGGATCGCATTCCGGCGCGGCCTACACAAGCAGCATTTCCTCAAGCAACCGTCATATTCAGCATGTACAATGCCGCCAAATCGAATTTCCCGTCCGACCGAGATGATAAAAAAACCAGCGATTGCGCGTCATAGAGGCATTTACCTGCTGCCCAACCTGTTCACCACCGGCGCGATGTTCGCCGGGTTTTACGCGATCACGTCGGCAATCAACGGCCGCTTCGAAACCGCCGCGATTTCGTTGTTTATCGCGATGGTGCTGGACGGCCTGGACGGCCGGGTGGCGCGACTGACCAATACCCAGAGTGAGTTCGGCGTGCAATACGACAGCTTGTCCGACATGGTCTCGTTCGGCGCCGCGCCGGCCATCGTCATGTATCTGTGGACCTTGTCGGACTTGGGCCAGGCCGGCTTGTTCGCCGCCTTCGTGCACATGGCCGGCGGCGCGCTGCGCTTGGCGCGCTTCAACACCCAGGTCGAGGTCGCCGACAAACGTTATTTCCAGGGCTTACCCAGCCCGGCGGCGGCGGCCATTCTGGCCGGCGGCTTGTGGTTTTGCATCGAAAACGGCTATGACGTCGAGAATTTCAAATATTTGGTGCTATTTACCACCATCAGCACCGGCTTGTTGATGGTCAGCAATTTCCGCTATTCCAGCTTCAAGGAAATCGATTTCAAGAATAAGGTACCGTTTATCGTCACGATTATCGCGATGCTGGTGATCGGCTTCGTGATGGCGCAACCGCAACGCATGCTGTTTTTGCTGTCGGTCGGCTACGCCCTATCCGGCCCGATCGTCACGCTGGTGGTACGCAAGCGCCGGCTGCAAAGCCGCAAAGGCTAAACCGCTATGGCCGGGGCCGGCAAGTGCTTGCAACACGCCCTCGACCGCCACTGGCAGCTGTATCGCAAACGCCTGCAAGCTTGCCGGCAACGTTCCAACGAAGAGAACATCCACAAGCTGCGTACCGGCATCCGCCGGCTGGTGTCGGTGATAGACCTGGTCCGCGCGCTGGCGCCCTGCCCGGCGCTACGCAAAGCCCGCAAAATCCTGAAAGCGCAACTTGACCGCTTCGATGATCTGCGCGATACCCAAGTCATGTTGCTGACCATCGACGCGGCCATCGTCGAGCTGCCGGAATTGCGCGATTTCCACGAGCATTTGCGCCGCCGGGAGAGCCGATTGCTGAGCCGCTTGGAACCCGAGATCGCCGCATTGGGGACCGGTAAACTGCGGCGCAAACTGAAAAAATCCGGCCGGCGGGCCAAACGACGCGCCGCCGACCTCGACCTTGCTCAAGCCATCCCGGCCGTCGTCGACCGCGTCTATGCCAATGCCCTGGAGCGCCACACCGCGATAGACGACCGGCATCCGGCCACGATCCATCAACTGCGAATCGCGCTGAAAAAGCTGCGCTACATACTGGAAGCCGCGTCCGATCACATTCCGGGGCTGACGCCGGACTTGCTGGAACGCTTGCAACGGTATCTGACCGCGATGGGCGATATTCAGAACGCGGAAGTCTTGGCGTCGGCCTTGGCCGAGTTCTATCCGGACGCGCCGCCCGCGCCGGTAGCCGATCATTTTCAGAAACAGTACCGGCAACTGGTCGCCGAATTTATCGCCAATCGCTACGAGATCTTTCGATTCTGGCGAGCCGCCCCCGATCAGGCCCAACCCTGGCAACCCGACCGCGCCGTTTAGGCGCACGCCACACTTGAGCCGCGTGGCGACTATGCAGTATAGTGCGGCCCCATGAACACCAAGACGCCTATTTTGCATTCCGCCTTTGTTGCCCGGCCGGATCCCGGCCTATTTGCGCTCGCCCTGTCTCTGCGTCTGCTGCCCTGAGGGGCTCAGCACACACTCTCGATTTCAGACTAAATAACCTATTCCGATTTCTCGGCGAGCCGCCGAACGTTTCATGACCGGAGACCTCATGAAAGATTCACTGATTATTTTCGATACCACCTTGCGCGACGGCGAACAAAGCCCCGGCGCCTCGATGACCCGCGATGAAAAAGTCCGCATCGCTCGCGCGCTGGAGCGGATGAAAGTCGACGTCATCGAGGCCGGCTTCCCGGCCGCCAGCCAGGGCGACTTCGAGGCGGTACAGGCCGTCGCCGACGCGATTAAAGACAGCACCGTCTGCGGTTTGGCGCGGGCGCTGGACAAAGATATCGACCGGGCCGGCGCGGCGTTGAAAGGCGCCGCCAGCTCGCGCATCCACACCTTCATCGCCACTTCGCCGATTCACATGGCGAAGAAGCTGAACATGCAGCCGGACCAAGTCATCGAGTACGCGGTCAAGGCCGTCAAACGCGCCCGCCAGTACACCGACAACGTTGAGTTTTCGCCGGAAGACGCCGGCCGCTCGGAAGAGGATTTCCTGTGCCGGATCTTGGAAGCGGTGATCGACGCCGGCGCCCGGACCTTGAACATCCCGGACACGGTCGGTTACAGCATGCCGCAACAATTCGGCGCGATGATCGCCAATTTGCGGCAGCGGATTCCGAATGCCGATAAAGCCATTTTCTCGGTGCATTGCCATAACGACTTGGGTCTGGCCGTGGCCAACTCGCTGTCGGCGGTGATGAACGGCGCCCGTCAGGTGGAATGCACGATCAACGGCTTGGGCGAACGCGCCGGCAACGCCTCGCTGGAAGAAGTGGTGATGGCAATCCGTACCCGCCAGGATTTTTTCCAATGCGATACCCGCTTGGACGCCCGCGAGATCGTCACCTGCTCGAAACTGGTGTCGTCGATTACCGGCTTCCCGGTCCAGCCGAACAAAGCCATCGTCGGCGCCAATGCCTTCGCCCACGAGTCCGGCATCCATCAGGACGGCGTGCTGAAAAACCGCGAAACCTACGAAATCATGCGCGCCGAGGACGTGGGCTGGACCACCAACCGCATGGTGCTGGGCAAACATTCCGGCCGCAACGCCTTCAAAACCCGGATGGCGGAATTGGGCGTGCAATTCGATAGCGAAGCCGACTTGAACGACGCCTTCTTCCGCTTCAAGCAACTGGCCGATAAAAAGCACGAAATCTTCGACGAAGACTTGCAAGCCTTGATTTCCGAGCAAAGCTTCGAAGCCGAGGACGAGCACATTAAATTGGTGGCATTGAAAGTCTGCTCCGAAACCGGCGAAGTACCGAACGCCACCGTGACCATCCTGGCGGACGGCAAGGAATTGACCGGCAATTCCACCGGCGGCGGCGCGGTCGATGCCAGCCTGAAGGCCATCGAAAGCCTGGTGCAAACCGGCGCCACCCTGGCCTTGTATTCGGTGAATAACATCACCACCGGCACCGATTCGCAAGGCGAAGTGACGGTCAGACTGGAAAACGCCGGCCGCATCGTCAACGGCTCCGGCGCCGACACCGACATCGTGATTGCCTCGGCCAAGGCCTACATCAATGCGGTCAACAAGCTGCAAAGCCCGGATCAGCGGCAACATCCGCAAAAGGGCGATGTCTAGCCGCTGACGATGGAAGAATCGGTCCGCTTGCAATATCTGGAGGCGATGGGCATAGCTGTCTGGGTTCCCCGGCATCCGCCCGTCGTCGCCGAGCAAGCATTCGACGATTCCGAGAACGTCGGGTGGGCATCGCAAAGCGAAGCCCACCACGACGGCGCTTCCGACTCCAAAGTCGCGCCGACGCAAGCACAATCGGCCACCGATGAAGCGGCCGGCCGTGGCCAACTCGATGCGCCAGCGCCACGAACGGCCGATTCCGACACGCCGCCGACAACCGAGAGCCGTCCGTTCGCGCCATTACCGCACCACCCCAAACCTCACACCGACGACCACGCCTGGAAGGACCTGCAACATGAAGTCTCTATCTGCCGTGCCTGCTCACTCTGCGAAACCCGCACCCAGACCGTGTTCGGCGTCGGCAACAAACACGCAACCTGGCTGCTGATCGGCGAAGCGCCGGGCCGCGACGAAGACCTGCAAGGCGAACCCTTCGTCGGCCGGGCCGGGCAACTGCTGAATGAAATGATCCGGGCCATCGGCCTACGCCGCGAGCAGGTCTACATCGCCAATATGTTGAAATGCCGGCCGCCCAACAACCGCGATCCGCAATCTGGCGAAGTCGATGCCTGCCACGGTTTTTTAAAACGCCAGATCGAACTGATTCAACCCAAATTGATCCTGGCCGTCGGCCGCATCGCCGCGCAAAACCTGCTGCATACCCAGCAGCCGTTGGCGCGGCTGCGTGGCGTCCGCCACGAATTGGAAGGTATTCCGTTGACGGTGGTACATCATCCCGCTTATCTGTTACGTTCGCTGCCCGAAAAAGCCAAGGCCTGGGAAGACCTGCAATTCGCGCTTTCCGTTTATCAATCGCTGGAAACCTAACCCGATGTGGAAATTGCTACATAAGCTGAAAGATGCCGTGATTTACGACGCCGACCGCGAGTTTTACGCCAAGGTTTTTCCCGACTCGGTCGCCCCGCGCGACTTGTTGAGGCTGCGTAAAATGGACCACGCCGATTTGCCCGGCGTGCTGGCCATCGAAAACCAGAACTACGAGTTTCCGTGGTCGGAAGGCATTTTCAAGGATTGCTTTCGGGCCATCAATTACACCAACTGGGTGTGCGAAGCGCCGGACGACCGCATCGTCGGCTATTGCATCATCTCGGTAATGGCCGGCGAAGCCCACATCATGAACATCAGCGTCAGCCCCTGCATGCAGCGCCAGGGTGTCGGCCGCAAAATGCTGGAACACTTGATCGATTACGCCCGGCCCCGCGCCGAGAAAATGTTTCTGGAAGTCCGCCCCAGCAATCCCGGCGCGATCGACCTGTACCGCAAGACCGGCTTCCGGGAAATCGGCGTCCGCAAGAATTACTATCCGGCCAAGCAAGGCCGCGAAGATGCCATCATGTTCGAACTCGATCTGGCGCCGATGCTCTAGCACGGCCGCTTGACCAGGCCGGAAACGATGAGGTAAAAACCTGGTCCTGCGTATCCACAAGGGTTCAATATGACTGTTTCCGAAATTGACGGACTGCTGTTTGATCTGGACGGCGTGCTCTACGTTGGCGACGCCGCGATCCCCGGCGCCGCCAACGCCATCGCGCAAACTCAGGCCCGCGGCCTGCCCCGCCTGTTCGTCACCAACACCACCACCCATTCCCGTAACCAATTGGCGGCCAAACTGCAAGCGATGGATTTGCCGGTCGCCGCAGGCGAGATATTGACGACACCGCATGCCGCGCGCCTGTACCTCAAACATCGCGATTATCGCAGCTGCCATTTTTTGGTCGCCGACGCGGTCATGGACGAGTTCGCCGACTTCATTACCGACGACCAGCAACCGGACGCCGTCGTAATTGGCGATATCGGTTCGGCCTGGAATTACGAGATTCTCAACCGGGTGTTCGAAATGGCGATGGCCGGCGCCGAACTGATCGCCTTGCACAAAGGCAAATTCTGGCAGACCGCCGACGGCCTCAGGATGGACATTGGCGCGTTCGTGACCGGCCTGGAATATGCGACCGGCAAGACTGCCACGATCATGGGCAAGCCATCGCCGGCCTTTTTCGCGTTAGCCTTGCGACAACTCGGCCTACCTGCCAGCCGGGTAGCCATGATAGGAGACGACATCGATTCCGATGTCGGCGGCGCCCAGCGCGCCGGATTGCAAGGCATACTGGTCAAGACCGGCAAATACCGCGAGGCCTATGCCCTAGCATCGACTATCCAACCGGATTTACTGCTGGATTCGGTCGCCGAGTTACCCAAACATTTAGAACCGTAGCGGACATGCGATGCGAATCAACTGCGCGTCGCTGTTTCGAATTTTAGGCGCTTCGCGGTAAAACACGCCAAGGCTCGGCAAACCGGCTTCAAACCGAACAATGCCTCCGTCGCTCCCACGGCGGCCATCCAAGCGAGCGGTCATCCATTCGGCCGCGCTCATGGCAACCGGCCACCAATCCCAGCAAGCCGAATTAGCTCGCCTCCGTTAAGTCTCACCGGCGCACGATGCCGTTATCGTCCAAGCAGGAACTCTCAAAACGGTTCAAAAGCCCAAGGATGCCGTAAATGAGCCACCGATGAATTCGTTCCATTAAGTTTCAGCATCAGCTCAATCAATAGCTAACACATCGGTTTTTCTTGAAAAGCCGCGTTAATCCGAGGCAACTTAATTTGGCGGGTCCGCCTTTTCAAAACCATTTTTAAAAAATCCAGGCATAAACTGAATGATCTTACCGAGCGCGCGACCGGCTACAAAATACTAACCGCGCCGGCGTATTAAATATTTCACATCGTCACAGTCAGTTATAACCGAAACCCGACCTTAAATAACCCAATTTGCGCCGTCTATTCGTAAGCGTATATCCTCTATCAATCCCTGCAAAAATCCGCCCGGAAACTTTCTATTTAGTACCGGGAAGTTTTCCGGTAAACGGAACAAGCCTCATCAAATTTAATGGAATAGATTGCCATCTGTCGGAGAACGGACAAACGTGACAAATTGTCGCATTTTCAATAAATAATCGGAATGCTATATTTTGGATTGGTTAATTAAAAAAATAACCTCGCCCTTGCGGCTGATCACTTTTTATTTCAACACCCTTGATAATCAATAGGAAATTTCAAATGGAAAAAATTACAGCACTATCCCTCAGCATCGGTATTCTTTCCGGAGTCGCCACGTATTTTGCGGTAGGCCCCGCCGCGGGCGTGTTTTTTATTTGGGCAGCAACGATTGCATGGGCCGCTTACTTCTTATTAGGCGCAAACCGGGAAGCAGCGATTAACACGATAATCAATGGAATTTTCGGTGTGTTCATGGCGTGGGTTACCGCGTTATTGTTGCTGAAAATCGACCCGGAAATCTCATTGGGCGTCGAAATTACCACGGCATTAATCGTAGCGGGCGCGGTGATCGTGTTATGCCTATCGGCGAATTTACCCCAATTCGCGATTATACCGGTTGGCGTATTAGGTTACTCTTCCACCTTCGCGTATTTACTACAAACACCGGACAAATTAAACCAGGAGGTCCTGTTGGGCGCGTCGCTGAATAACCCGCTCCTGGTGATATCCATTTCGTTTATTCTCGGCTCGGTATTTGGACATCTTTCGAATCAATTAGCTGGAAAACTTAGCAGCATTCCAAGCCCGCTAGTGAGAAAAAGATAAAAGCCGGTTGAGTGCCGCCAGACAAGGAAGTCGAACCGCGAAGTTGTTTTCCGCCAGCTTCGCTTAGCGCTTTCCCGCTAGCGATAGCCGGTGCGGCTGAGCATTTTTTCAGTCGCCCGGCTCAATATCTAACCACCCTGATGCGCTTGCAAGCGCTTCGACATCGTTGCCGCGAATATTCGCAAACATTGATACGCATCCGGTAACGTCGGCAACACGGCTGCAAGAATCCGTTCGTCGCCGACCTCTCCCGCACTGTCGCCGCCGATCCAGGACTTTAGTTTTTCTAAATTATCCAAATAACCAACGTCTTCGGTCACCAATGCGGTAATAATATTAATACTTCCCTTGACCAGGTCGTGGCATTGTCCGGTTTCCTTAGCAATAATGCCGCTTTGCCAAAACGACCAGCGCAGGTTAATTCCCTTCAAAAATCCGTAACACCAGTGCCAAATATCAGCCATCGAATCGTCGTCAATCGTGGAAAGTTGGTACGGAAATTCCAGTTTATCGGCTAGCAAAGACTTATTAGCTGATTTCACGACGGCGACTACCGCTTTTTTCAAGCGTTTAATTTGTCGTCCGTTTAGATCGGGCCTATCTCCCAAAAACAGCTCCGCCATCCATTCGGATGGATCAATAATGTATGGCGTAATAGTGAGCGCATAAAAAAAACCGGTCAATCCGGCTTTGTTCAGATGCATTTCCGGAGGAACGCATTCATTTAACGAGAATACGAGAGTATTTAATGCTTTATTATCGATCATCGACTT
>NZ_JBYMAP010000183.1:0-8183 GCF_057766305.1 Methylomonas sp. BG-2
TTTGCCCAGTGTGGTAGCCGCCTCCTCCCGCACTACCCAGGAAGAGTCTGTTAACGCCACAAGCAGGGCCGGTAGTACGGTTTGATCTGCGGCCATGCCCAGCGCGCCGGTCGCGGCGCGCCTGACCTCGCTGTCTGGATCGTGTTCGGCCAACTCCGCCAAATTGGGCAGGGCCTGCCCGTATTTTAACCAGCCGAGCACGCCCACCGCCTCTCGCCGCACCGAGGCATCGCCGTCGGCCAGCGCCGCCAATGCTGGTGGCGCAGCCTCGGGCAAACGCAGCTCTCGCAATGCACGCAATACGGCCGTGCGGACGAAGGCATCGTTATGTTCCAGCCATGGCAACAACTGCAAACCGGCTTCGAGGGCTTTAAGGCTGGAAAGGCTTTGCGCGGCGGCGGCGCGCACGGTTTCATCGGCATCAAGCAACAAATCCGCCAAAGCGGATATGACCTGGGTGTTTTCCCAACCGGCCAGCAGATTAGCCACTTCGGCGCGAACTTCCGGTTCCGGGTCGCCGGCGGCCTGGATCAGCCAAGGCAACAGGCTTTCGTCTTCTTCATCCGCCAGTTCGATCAAGGCGAGTCGGCGTACCGTGGCGTCGGCGCTGGTGAGCCGGGGTAAAAGCTCGGTCAGGTTGGCGTTATTGGTAAAAATATCGGTCATGGTCGGTCGGGTATCCGTGGGTAAAGTGGGTTGAAAACGCTATTGACCGGGAAAGTCTTGGGCCTGCTTTATCAAACCCAGCTCGTGAAATTGCCGCCAGCGCACTTGATGGAGCCGGCGCAGTTCCGGCGTCAAAGCCAGCAGTTCGGTATTGGCCTGTTCGGCTTTGGCAAAGGCCGGATCTTCGTTCGAGGTTTGCCGGACGAATTTGGCGTCGATACGCAACTTCTCCGCAAACCAAAGGCCGGCTTGCTCGGGGTTTTGCGCGGTATAAACCACCGATTCCCGCAGCGCCGCCAGATAAAGCTCGCGGGCATTCGGCTGCTTTTGCAAATATTCGCTACGTAAAACCGTCAGGAAATGAAACGGCCAGCGCTGAATCGAGCGTGCGCGGAATTGTTCCTTAACCCGAGTCGCCTGCGGTTCGCGGATCACGGCCGCATCGACTTGCCCCTGGGCGATTAGCGCTGGCAATTCGGCGGGCGGCGTATTGATCAATGCCACCTCATCCGGCTTTAGTCCGTTTTGCCGGAGCGCGAGCAACAGGTCCGCATAGGAATCCGAGCCAACGGACGCGGCGATTTTCTTGCCTTTTAGGTCCTGGAGCGCGCTGACGCTGCTGCCTGCCGGCACCAACAAGGAATGACTGGAATAGCCGAGCTGGCCGACCACCACAGCCTTGTTGGGCTGCTTATCCAAGAAGGTGGCGATCGGTAACGGGCTGCTCACCACGGCATCGAGCTGGCCGGCCGCCAGCGCTTCCATCATCGGCGGACCGTTCTGGAACACTTGAAACTCGGCTTCCAGGCCGTGCTTATTGGCAATACCAGCCATTTCCATCACCACTGGGTAAACGCCGTTCAGGCCGGACGGGTAGCCAATTCGGATCTTGATAGCATCCTGAGCCGTTGCGCCCAATGACACCGCGAACAACAGCAAAGCGGAAAGCATACGCAGCGTATTAAAAGACATGATTCAAGATTTATGTGGGTGATTAGCCTGCCAAGGCAAGACGATCCGCTCGATGCGAACCAGTGCGAAATTCATCAACGACCCCAGCACGCCGATGGTGACCATACCCACCAACACTGCGCCGGTATCGAGATTGATGCGGTGAATTTGAATCATGTAGCCCAAACCGGACTGGGCGGCGACCAGTTCGGCGGTCACCACGGCCATCCAGGATTGGCCTAGGCCGATCTTCAATCCGGTCCAGATCTGCGGGAAAGCGGCCGGCAGGAATACCCGCAGCAATAAATCGGCCTTACCCGCGCCCATGAAACGAGCGGCATGAATGTAATGCGGCTCGACGCCGAGTCCGCCGGCAAAGGCATTCAGAAAAATCGGAAAAAAGGCGGCCAGCGCGGTGATAAAAAAGCTGGAACCGTTGTTGATGCCAAACCATAAAATCGCCAGCGGAATCCAGGCGATGGGTGGTATCGGCCGCAGCAGCGTGACGATGGGCAGCAGCAAGCGCCGCAGGGTGGCGAAATAGGCCATGCTTAGCGCCAACGGCACCGCCAATATCACCGCTAACAAAAAGCCGATCAACACCCGCTCCAAACTGGCCAGGACGTCTTTGGACAGACTATTGTCGTCGATGAGCTGCGCGAGACTGGCCGCTACCGTGGTCAAATCCGGCAGCAATACCGGGTTGCCGACTATTTTCGCGGCGAATAGCCACACCAGCAGAAACCAGCCATAGCTGACCAGCGGCCAGCCCAAGGCGACCCACAGTCGTTTGGCTTGCCGACAGCCTTTTTGCAGCGCTGAGTTGAAATCGATTGCCGACATCATTAGCTCAACGGTTAAACACTTTCAGGCTTTCTTCCCTGACCGCGCGATGGATGATCTTGCGCAAACGTTCGAATTCGGGCGAACTTAGGCTTTCCGGGGTACGCGGACGCGGCAGGTCGATGGCGATATCGGCCTTGATGCCACCCGGTTCGGTTCGCATCACGATCACCCGGTCGGCCAGTAAGATCGCCTCATCGACATCGTGCGTAATGAACACCACGCTGGTGCCGAAACGATCCCAGATTTTCAGCAACTCTTCCTGCATCACGCTACGGGTCTGCGCATCCAGCGCGCCGAAGGGTTCGTCCATCAATAGCAGGGTCGGCTTTGTCGCCAAGGCGCGGGCAATCGCCACCCGTTGTTGCATGCCGCCGGACAGTGCGTTCGGATAGGCCTTGGCAAAGCGTTCCAGCCCGACCATCCGCAGCAGGTCCATAGCGATGCTTTCCGGCTCCGGCAATCCCAGTCTGCGCGGTCCGAAAGCCACGTTTTGCAAAGCAGTCAGCCAGGGAAACAGCGAATGCTGTTGAAACACCACGTTGCACAATGGCGTTGGTTCCTTGACCGGCAAGCCATCGATGCTCACCGTGCCGGTGGTGGGCTTGAGCATGCCGGAAACGATATTCAGCAAGGTCGATTTGCCGCAGCCGGACGGGCCAAGTAATGCGGTAAAGGCGCCCGGCTCCAGTTCCAGATCGACGCGGTCCAGAGCGATATGCTCGCG
Source organism: Methylomonas sp. BG-2 (assembly GCF_057766305.1). Classification (NCBI taxonomy): domain Bacteria; kingdom Pseudomonadati; phylum Pseudomonadota; class Gammaproteobacteria; order Methylococcales; family Methylococcaceae; genus Methylomonas; species Methylomonas sp. BG-2. Next base: position 3,188 of record NZ_JBYMAP010000183.1, read on the forward strand.
TTCGGAAGTGCGAAACACCATGGACACATCGCGCAAGGAAATCCACCCCCTGCCGCTACACAGCGGCGGCACGCTATCAGCATGCGCGGTGTTTAGCGCCGGATTGGCTTGGATTGCGGCGGAATTCAACATCGTCCAACCTCACAGTACGACTTCGTTACTGGTATAGACGCGCTTGACGCCGAAATGCTCTTTCCAACGCCGTTGCGCGCGGTAACCGGCGATTTCCTCTTCCTGCGGATGGCCGTGCGGAAATTCCGAAGGTACGTCGCGGTCCGACCACAGCCCGCGCCGTTTGCGATCCAGGCGCTGGTCGATCAGCCAGTCGTTGTAGCTTTCGTGTACCAAATGGCCGTCCGGCGCACCGAGCAGGGCCGCGCGGGTACGTTGGTCGCGTTCCAGGTACAGACTCAATTCCTTTTCGTCTATCGTAGCCGGCTCGACCTCAAGCACGTAGCCGGCTTCAGTTAACTCCTGGCCGGCGATGGTAGCGAAGATGGCTTGTTCTTCCAGACTCAATTCGTACCGATAGCGACCTATCCATTTCGTGCTGACAGGTTGGCCCAATGGGGCGTGATCGCGGGTTTGGCCGCGGCGTTGGGCGATGCTGCCTGTATGAAAATCCAGCAAGGTCGGGGAAAATTCCTCGCCGAGAAAATCGCATACGGTCCGCAATACCGTCTGCGGATCGCGGGCCAGTTGTTCGTAGCTGACATCCAGCCATTGTCCGGCATCGAGTGTTTCCCGCCAGGGTTTTACCGCGTTCTGGCATAGTTTCCAGGTGCGTGCCGCCGCGTAAATATTGGTGGGGCCGAATGCGGAACGCTGATATTCGGCACTGGCGTCGCGGCCGTCGCGGGTCAGAAACACGAATTGCGCATTCGGGAAATCTTCCAGAATCCGGCCGACGTAAAACAGATTGTGCGGGGTCTTTTCGCCCCAACGCGGCTTGTTTTGCAGGCGGGCGTAGCGTTCGAACATCGCGGTATAGATGCCTGCGAAACTTGGCTCCAGCGCACTGGCCAAAATCTCGTCAACGATAGTCGCCGGATTAACCGGCATGTCCCAGAACGGCGTCTTCAGCCCAAACACCATTTCATCGGCCAGGGTGCGCAGATTCTGGGTTTGCGACAGGTCGCCATAGCTGAACAGATAGGGGCGAAAGCGCGGGTAATACCAGGCCACCTCCGGCACGGCGATGCGTGGATGATTGCCCAGCATAGCCATCAACAGCGTGGTGCCCGAGCGCTCGGAGCCGATGATGAATAGCGGCCGTTCCTTCAATGTAATTGCCATCAGGTTTTCTCTCGATTGTTATCCCAATGCCACACGAAATGGCAGGCTTGAATGGGTTTGTTTTGTGCTAACGCAGCAAATACGGAATTTCCACGCTGACCGCCCCGGTTGGACAATCCTTCTCGCAGGGCAGGCAGTACCAACATTCGTCGAAGGTCATTTGGGCCTTGCCGGTCAGTGGGCTTATCGCCAACACGTCGAGCGGGCAAGCTTCCACACAGACCGTGCAACCCTTGTCGGCGATGCATTTGTTTTCGTCGATCGTAACCGGCACATTGCTGCGCTGAATCGCGATGGGGAATGAGGATTTGCTCATGGCGCCACGGCCTCCGGTGCGTTGCTGGGATTGATGCGTAAACGTTGGTAGGCCGTCTTTTCCTGATCGTCGACCGGGATGACATAAGGTTCCAGCGGTCGTTTGAAGCAAGCCATGTCGCCACCGGCATTCTTGTGCAATTGCACATGCACCAGCCAGTCGGCATCGTTGCGCTCAGGGTAATCGACTCGGGCGTGATAGAGCCCCCAGCGGCTTTCGGTGCGATACAGCGAAGCCCGCGCAGCCATTTCCGCGCAGTCGCGTATCGCATGAACTTCCATCGCTCGCATCAGTTCGTGGGGATTATTGGCCTGCAGTACGTCCAGGTCGTCGCGAATACTTTCGAAACGTTCCAGGCCGATTTCCATCTTGCGGGTGACCTTGGGCGGCTGCAGGTAATCGTTGACCATGCGCCGCAGCTTGTATTCCACTTGCGCCGGCGGCAGTCCCGATTCGCGTTGCAGCGGCGCCCACACCCGTTGCCGTTCGGCTTGCAGTTGCGCAGGATCGACCTCGGCCTGTACGTGATCGCTGGCATGGCGCGCGGCCGACTCGCCGGCAAATCCACCATAGACGAAGGCGCCGAGCATGTAATTGTGCGGCACACAGGCCAGATCACCGGCCGCATACAGGCCCGGCACGGTAGTGGCCGCGTGTTCGTCCACCCAGACGCCGGAGGCCGAATGGCCGCTGCATAAGCCGATTTCGGAGATGTGCATCTCGACCATGCGTTCGCGGTAATTGGTGCCGCGCCCGACATGAAAACGGCCGCGGCTGGGACGCTCGTTGCCGTGCAATATGGTTTCGATGCTGCTAATGGTTTCCTCGGCCAGATGGTCCAATTTCAGGAACACCGGGCCGTTGCCGCTTTCCAGTTCGTTATAAAACTCCTGCATCATCTGCCCTGACCAGTAATCGCATTCGATAAAGCGCTGGCCCTTGCTGTTGGCGGTATAGCCGCCGAACGGGCCGGTCACGTAAGCGCAGGCCGGGCCGTTGTAGTCCTTGATCAACGGGTTGATCTGGAAACATTCGATGCCGGACAATTCCGCGCCGGCGTGGTAGGCCATGCTGTAGCCGTCGCCGGCATTGGTCGGGTTCTCGTAGGTGCCGAACAAATAACCTGACGCCGGCAGGCCCAAACGGCCGGCCGCGCCGGTGGCCAGCACGACCGATTTGGCCTTGATCACATGAAAATCTGCGGTTCGGCAATCGAACGCGAACGTACCAGCGATGCGGCCGTCCTGGCCGACGATCAAGCGGGTAGCGACCAGACGGTTGGTGATTTCGACGCGGTTGCGTTTCAATTGCCGGTACAGAATCTTTTTAATGTCGTGGCCTTCCGGCATGGGCAGCACGTAAGTGCCCATGTGGTGCACCTTTTTCACGGCGTAATCGCCGGTTTCATCCTTTTCGAACTTCACGCCCCAGCGGTCCAACTCTTCGATCATCGCAAAACTGTTGCGGGCGTAGGCCAGCACGGTTTTCTGATTGACGATGCCGTCGTTAGCGACAGTGATTTCCCGCACATACTGTTCCGGCGTGGCATGGCCTGGCACCACGGCGTTGTTCAAGCCGTCCATACCCATGGAGATGGCGCCGCTGCGTTTGACGTTGGCTTTTTCCAGCAGCAAAACCTTTAAAGTGGGATTGGCCTGTTTGGCCTTGACCGCCGCCATCGGCCCGGCCGTGCCGCCGCCGATGACAAGTACGTCTACCGCGTGCTCTATGGTGTTCATGTTTATCGCTCGATGCGTGCGCGTAGTTGAAAGTTATCCGCCCGGCAATACAGGTATTCGAAATCCAGCGGGGCCCCGTCCTGGGTGTGAGTCAGACGTTCGATGCGCAGTACCGGCGCGCCGTCCGCTATTTGCAGCAGCTCCGCCAGTTCGGCATCAGCCAACACGGCGTCGATAACCAGATCGGCGTAACCCAGTGGAATCGCGTAATCGTTTTCCAAAATCAGGAAGATGTCGCGCGTCGAGAGATTTTCCTGGGCCAGACGCTTGCCGAGGTGAGCGGCAACATAAGTCACATCCAGCGATACAGGCCTGCGATTCAGATGGCGTACCCGCCTTAGTTCGGTCACCGGCGCGCCTTCCGCCAGCCCTAGCCGCTGTGCGACATCAGGGCCTGCTGGCAGATCTTTGATACCGACCAATAGGTTGTAGATTTCATGACCTTGTTCCGAAAGCGCCTCGGCAAAGCCTTGCAGCTTGGCCAATGATTGAAACGGCTTAGGCAGGGAAACGAACATGCCTTTGCCAGCCACCTTGAATAGCACGCCTTCCTTTTCCAACTCGCCCAAGGCCTGGCGCACCGTGATGCGGCTGACGCCATAACTGCTCATCAACTCACTTTCCGACGGCAAGCGCGCGTGGGGTTTGTAGACGCCGGCCACGATGCGCGCCCGCAATTCGTCGCGGATGCGGGCGTATAAGGAACGGGGCGGGATGATGTGAGCTTTGTCGGCAAGCATTTAAGTCATAACTGGTCATTATGGGTTATCACTTAACTACAGCAAGCAAGATGCCAGAAGCCTAGGTAACAGACCTACTTATCCAACAAAAAGGGTTTAACAGGGATTTTTTTAAAATGAAGCAAACCGAGTGAATCGTCTATTGGCGCCAGAGTGTTGACTGACAAACATTTGGTGTTGCCGAGGTGCTGAAAAAACCAACATAAATTCATGAAGATTTCGGAATTTCAGAGCCCGCTGCCCTCCATAAGATCAATGCGAACTATACTGATCAAGCGGTCCGTGGGGTGGGAAAGCATGGATGGCTGTTTGGGCCAAGATTTGCCTGACACCAATCCGTTCTGAATGTCTGAGCAAGGCCGCAGACCAGACGAATGGTCACACTAAAGACGAACGTCTCTTCAGTGGCGCCTGGCGACCGTCTTCTCTTCAGACTCATCACCGGAAAGCGGTTATTGAAATCCGATCCCCGAAAGCGGCCAGTCGTCACTGAGTGCAGCCGACCCACAGGCGACAATCGCTCTAGTTTTGCAATGTCCGCAAAGTGATAATAAGCCGATGTTTTGATTGTTGTAGTCAGTTAGGTTTTTAGCTTCTCAAACCTGCGACCTTTAGCATCCAGTTACACAAAAAAGGCACCCGAAGGAGCCGGATTCGTAACTTGAAGATACTTAAACTCTTTCATTTCTGCGGCGGCGCGATACAAAACTAAAAACACCCAGGCCGGTGAGCATCAAGGGGAGTGCTGCTGGAAGTGGAACGCTAGAAGGGCTAGCGGTGAAGCTGATCGTCCGCAATGCGAATCCGTCCGTCACTCCGTTGCCTTCCACGTAAAAATTAATAGTGTTAAGCCCGGAAATAAATCCAGACGTAAGATTAACAACAGATCCATATCCGTAAGTTGG
>NZ_JBYMAP010000184.1:0-8135 GCF_057766305.1 Methylomonas sp. BG-2
GTTTTGGGTTTCGGCGTGATCCGGATTTAAATGCACGGTATGGATTGTGTTCCAGTTCCGGGTGTGCTGGCTCCAGCACCGAGGGTTTTGGCGGCGAGCGTGTTCATAAAGGGCTTGGCGTTGAATTAACCGTGCTTCGTCCAATCCGGCATGGCGTTGCGCCGGGATTACCAAGCCAATGGCACTATGGCGGTGTTCATGGTTGTACCACCGCACGAGGTCGGCGCCCCCTTGTCGGGCTTCCCGTATGTCGGCAAACGGTTTCAACGGGTATGGCGGCCGATATTTCAAGGTTTTGAATAGCGATTCCGAATACGGATGGTCGTTGCTGACCGCCGGTCGGCTGAACGACGGCATGACGCCCAGTCGTTGCAAGGTCGCCAGCATCGTGGCGCCTTTCATCGGACTGCCGTTATCGGAATGCAGAATGACTTGCCCGGGTGGTAGGCTTTCGCGCCCAACGATATCCCGCAACAGCTCGCTGGCGTAGTGGCTGCTTTCGGCTTCAAACACCTGCCAGCCGACGATCTGGCGGCTGAAAATATCGAGGAACAGGTAGAGATAGTAGAACTGGCCTTTGATGGTCGTCGGCAGATAGGTAATGTCCCAGCTGTAAAGCTGATTGGGCGCGGTGGCACTCAACGCTTTGGGCTTGGTGCGTGCTTGGCTGGGCCGTTCGCTACGGCGGTGCTTCAGTTGCCGGGCGGCGTTCAGGATGCGGTAGAACTTCGATTCGGACGCCAGATAAATCCCTTGATCGGCCAAATGCGGTACGATTTGGCTCGGCGGCAAATCGGCAAATCGGCGAATTCCTCCGAATTGGCCACGGCCAGGACTTGTGCGCGCTCGGCTTCAGTGAGCGCGTGCGTCGGCGTGAATTGACGTTGTGGTCGCCGGTCTTCGCCCAAGGTTTCACCGGCCTGGGTGGCTTCGGCGACGGATTCAATCAACGTTTGGCGCTGCTGAAGGGACGTCATTCGACCTCGCCCGCCAACAGCGCCCGCATCTTTTTTTGCAGAATCAGCAAGGCAGCGGCTTCAGCCAGGGCTTTATCCTTACGATTCAGTTCGCGCTCCAGGCGTTGATTCTCGATTTTTAACGTGCGAAGTGTCTGGCCGCCATCGCCGCCTGAACGGGGACTGGTGACCTGACAAAAGTCGCATTTTCCACTGCGCCAGTTGATGCGCAAATAGCCCACGTTGCCGACACCAGGCATTCAGCGCCTCGCCGATCAAACCATGGCTTTCCTGAAGTGCCAACAAGCGTTCTTCTGGTCGCCAATCTTGGGGGCGTTTGGCCGGGTTGTCATATGGCTTATCGATGGTGGCTGTGCTTTTCATCCAGTTTTTTAAGGTATGTATGCTGAGGTTCGATTCATCGGCAATGTCTTGAATGGTTCGTTTCCCTCGATTGTAGACTTTTGCCAGGGCTTGCTCTCTGAACTCGTCAGAATATAGTTTCTTGGAAGAATTCATTTAGTTATCTCAAATTTAAAGGGTTCTAAAATTTGAGGCGACAACTATCCTGACATGGGGGGACACGGACGGAGAGTTTATGGAGTGTCTCTAATAGAGACACGGAGGGATTGTCCAGAATTCACCCGCGACATGGTACTGTTTGTTAGCGAGAAAAAGCTGATTTTCATGCGTCTGTACCAAATTTATGCTGTCAAGGCTACCGTCAACTGCAATCACCAAATCCGCAAATCCGCAAATCCGCAACAATGACAACATATGGCAGGGCAAAACACTTACCTGGTTTAAGACCTTCACGTTACCCAAATACTCACAGATATTGAAAACAGAGCCGGCCCCAAAAAATTGAACAATCGGTTAAGTGAAAAACCCTGCTACTTTTGAACGTCCGCGAGGACAAAGAAACGGAGCAGAAAATGTCCTAAAACCCGAGAAGTAAACATTCAGCTGCCTTCAAAGACAAAGTCGCGTTGGCGGCCTTGGCGGGCGATAAAACCCTGCCCCAGTTGACCCAGGAATTCGAGGTTCATCCAAATCAAGTTGTCGATTGGAAAAAGCCACTGCCAGAGCGGGCGGCCGCGGTGTTTGGGAAGCCTGCCGAGTCCGAGTCGTCGCCGACCGATCTACAGGCCCTGCATGCGAAAATCGGCCGACTGACCTTGGAAAACGATTTTTTAGGGCGCGCGCTCACCAAGGCTGGTTGGTCGAGCGCAAAAGGATGATAAACCGGGAGTCCAAGTGCCGATTGGTCGGCAGGCCGGGTATCGTCAATACCGCCCAAGTCAGCCAGTTCACGGCCAAGGCTGTCAGTAGAGTAAGTATGGACGGTCGCGGCGCTTGGCGGGATAATGTCGTTGTCGAACGGCTCGGGCGATCTGTCAAATACGAGCGGGTCTACCTGCATGCCTACCACTCTGTCGGCCAGGCTCGTGCCTCAATCCTGGAGTATTTAGAGTGGTACAACACAAGCGACCGCATTCCAGCTTGAACCGTAAACGCCGCATCAAGCGTATAACGATGGGCTCCCAGCCCTTAAGTTGGCCGTCTAAACCATGGTAGGGTTTTCATTTCCTGTTCAAACCAATGGGATCACTTTTTCTGGCTGGTAGCCCCCGCGCCGAGTTCATCAACCACTTTAAAGAAATGCAGCGTCTGAAAGCCCAACAAGGCAAAGGTAGCGACAGTACCTGCACAGTGCAACAACTGAAATATGAATTCGTGCTATTCGCCTCTGCGATTATCGATTTCCACTACATAATGGACCTAATCGCCAAATTCACCCAAAATATCAGCAAACAAAATATGACTCGTGAAGCGCTCAGTGCTAATTTGCTAGACCAGCGCAACTTCTTCATTGCTTACATCATCAATCTGCCCGCCGGGCAAAGCCTCAATGAAAGCGCCATTCGCGACTGTTATCAAACTTTCATAACCTCCAAGGCTGCTAGCGACTTAGCCGCTATTGCCGACAAACACGGTCTGAAAGCCTTTGTCGCCACCATCATGATCAGGATGATTTTCGATGGCGAAAAGCTGAGCAATTTATTAGCACCACTGACCCAAGGCCGTGAAATTTCAGGAATGGCTGTATATGAATAAACCGAACATAGCCAACCCCGTGTTCAGCGAAGTGCTGCAACATATCTATCAAGCGCGGCATAAGATCTTTAGTCAAGCAAACACGGCCCTGATAGACCTGTATTGGCAAATAGGCCTGACCATCAGCCGTAAAGTGCAAAGTGAGGCTTGGGGTAAAGGCGTCGTTACCGAACTGGCACACTACATTTCCGTCAATGCGCCTGACGTCAAAGGATTTAGCGACAAAAATCTATGGCGTATGAAGCAGTTTTACGAAACCTATCAGGCGGATGAAAAACTCTCAGCGCTGGTGAGAGAATTGCCCTGGTCACACAACCTGGCTATTTTTTCTCGCTGTAAAACTCAACAGGAAAGAGCGTTTTATTTAAAGCTGTCGATTGATGAAAAATACAGCGTTCGCGAAATTGATCGGCAAATTAGCGCCTGTGTATTTGAGCGTGCCAAGCTGGATCATCCAAAACTCTCAACACCGTTGAGAGAATTTCACCCCCAAATTAGCGCAGTCTTCAAAGACAACTACGTACTGGAGTTTCTCGGCTTGCCGGAAACCCACAGCGAAAACGACCTGCAAAATGCCCTGATCCGGCATATAAAAGCCTTTATTCTGGAACTGGGTGGCGACTTTATCTTCATGGGCGAACACTTCCGTCTGCAAGTCGGCAATCAGGACTTTTATATCGATTTGCTGTTTTACCACCGCGGCTTGTCAGCATTAGTGGCTTTTGAACTGAAAATCGGTAAATTCTCGCCGGAACACATGGGACAGCTGAGTTTTTACCTGGAAGCGCTGGATCGCGATGTTAAAAAGCCGCACGAAAACCCCAGCATCGGCGTGCTGTTGTGCCGAGACAAGGACGACGAAGTGGTGGAATACGCGCTATCGCGCAATCTGTCGCCGACCTTGATTGCTCAATATCAATTGCAATTGCCGGACAAAAAACTGATACAGGCCAAATTGCATGAATTGCTGACGCAGGAACGGGATGAAACCCTATGAGGTGGCTCAAGAAAAAGGGTTTGGCAACTTGCCCATCGGCGGCATATTCCAGTCCAAATCAGGCACCCATTCCGATTGGAAACCGCCACTGGCGTTGCCAGATTTTTTACCGGGTTGAAGGCTTGATATCGGCCCCTACAACTGTTCCAGCAATGCCCACCGACAACTCAGAAATGCCGACTGCGACGAAATAGTTCGGAATATTCAAACCTTCGTGCATGCTAAAGTAATGATGGTAAACCAACATAGACGCATAGCCTGCGAACTAGAGTCCGTTAAATGCTTCACTTACTACTTTTTGTCGCTGTTTGGCGTCGGTGTTTAAATACAGCGACGTGGTGCTGATATCGGCATGTCCCAATTCGTCGCGAATATAAGCTAGCGGTACTTGTTTGTCATTGGCCAAATAACTACCGTAACTATGGCGTAGCCAGTGTGCGGAGGCTTTGCGGATTTTATTCACTAGTCGTAAATCCGCTTCCGGATCCTTGCTTAAGGTGACATACATTTGATCGAAAAAAGCCGCTAACGTTTTATGCAGGCCCGCGGGGCTGAGATGCTTACGGGCGGTAGGGTCACGCAGACTCGGTATCAGTGGTGCTTCCGGCGGTAACCGTTCAAACAGACTGGGACGCCCGCACGCTCTTAAGTAAGACTGTAGCGCTTCTATTAAGGTGGATGGCAGGGAGGTTTTCCGTAACTTACTGTGCTTTCCAACGACCCGTAAAAAATAATGTGCGCCCTGGTCATCATCCAGGGTTTCGATATCGCCGAAACTCGCTGCCGCCAATTCATGGAGGCGAAGCCCAGTGTAAAACGCAAACGTCAAAATAAACCACAAGCGCCGATCGGCGGTTTCCGTTGCGGATCCCGGCTGAATCTGTTCTTGGGCATAGGCCAAGATGGTTTGCATTTGGGTCAAGGTGAAGGCCCGGTTTGTCGTTTGTAGCGGGGTCTGCGCGCACTTGATATTCGGCATGTCGTCGAAGTTATTGTGCGTTAGATAGTGTTGTTTGACGAGCCAGGCCATGCACCCGTTTATCACGGTTTTCGCGTAATTAATGCTTTTGGCGGATAGTACGAGTTGCGGCGGTGCGGGTTCGGTCGAATCTCCCAAAACAGGAGCGGCGTCCTTTGGTGTTCGATAGTAAAAGGGCTTCCATTTGCCGTGGCGCTTGTTGGCGGGTTGCTGTGTCACCCATTGCTGATCGGCCGTCGTTAAATTTTTCAAAAACTGGATGTACGCGCGGCAATCGTCGGTGCTCAATGAGGACAGAGCGCGTTTACGTTCTAAGATGGCCCAGAGTAACAGGCGTTCCAGCTCTTTTTTGTACGCTTGGTAAGTTTTCGGGTTGTCATTTTTTAACGACAACCAGCTGTGAATCGCGGCTAAATCGTGATTGGCGTCGATCCGGCACGCGTCTGGCGAGCGATTACTCCCGTGTTCACCGTTCAGTTCGATGGGGATTAATACCTGTTCCAACGGCGCCATCGACTGCGACGAGGCGAGTGAACGGAGCTTGGGCATGCTGGGGCGAGATTGGTATCCCAGCCTCTCGGCATGTTGCTTTAAAAAGAGGGTCAGAGTTTTCTGCGCCTGTTTTCGAGCGGTGGGGATTTCGGAGCCGGCGGCTTCGTTCTCGGCTAACCATTGGACCGCATCTGCGCAGGTGGCGACTGATGCGGGCAACGCCGCACACACGTTTTCAGGCAACCAACGTCGTAACGCCTGATCGCCCGCCGGTACCGGATCGGGCCATCGGTTCAGGGTGTTTAAGGCGTGTTCCGCGCGCGTCGACCACGTCGACGTCGCCTGACGTGGACTCATCCAGAGTTCAACGAAATCCAGCTGTCCATAAAAGCGGGCTTTGATCGCCAGGGCTCGGCGCAGGGTTTTCAGGCGTCGGCGGGCCGGTTCGTCGCTTTCCGCGCGTTGCTCGTCGAGCGCGGGGTAGGGTATTCCGTTGATCCAGCCTCGCAGCAGTATTAAATCGGCTAAGTTCATGAAGGGCAGCGCTCTCCTGGGTGGGAAAATCGGCCTGGAGCCGGGGGATGAGTCTGGCGGAACTATACCATAAGCATTTTTGATCTAGTTGATATAATTAGGGCTATATCAACTTAGAAATCCAACTAGTTAAATATATCAGTGAAACACTAAATAAATTATTGATTGATTCGGCGCTAATCCGCTGTAACACCCGATAAACCGCAGTTTTAGCCATTGAGGCTGTTTGTGCGCGGGATAAAAGTGACTGGACACGAGCACATCCAGGTCGATCATCTTGCCGTCATTCTAGAAGGGGTAGTGCCCGATGAGCAGAATGTGCCGCCATGTCGCCGGCGACTCTGTGTGATCAACACCAGCGCCTTGTCGATGCCGAGATGCTCTTATTTCGTCAGCGGCCGCGACAGGATCGCCGAGTTGTAAATGTTTTACGAAAACCTGTGCCAATGCGGTCATGGACGGAAAGGTTTGCTCTATCAGCACATAGGTGCTAGTGTGGGGATTTGTAATTTTGGCGTTTATCCCATGAGTCGCCTAACCATCGACTTAACAGACCAGCAGCACCAAAGCCTGAAAGCACTGGCTGCCTTGCAGGGCAAGACCATCAAGCAATACGCGCTGGAAAGGCTGTTTCCCGGCGATGCGGATGCCGATCAAACATGGAAGGAGCTGCAAACCCTGCTCGATACCCGCATCCACGAGGGACTTGCTGGCGATGTGTCTACCAAGAGCATCAGCGAAATTCTCGATGAAGAACTGATCGCGGGCCAGGCTTGACCGGCTACGTTCTCACTACGGCGGCAGAATCCGACCTGCGCGGCATTGTCCGCTACACCCGCAAGCAATGGGGCGATGCGCAAGTGCGGCACTACATCGCTACGTTGGAACAAGGTATCGCCAGTCTCGCCGATGGCCGGGGTGTATTCAAAGACATGAGCGCGCTTTTTCCGGCTCTACGGATGGGGCGGTACGAACTCATTACGTCTTCTGTCTACCGCGTGAGGGAGCGCCTGCTCTGATCGTGGCTATTTTCCATGAGCGCATGGACCTGATGACACGACTGGCTGACCGGCTCAAAGAGTGATGGCTTGGGCAGCCATGATCGAAATGACGGCAGGTGAAATGGTTGCTTGTGCCCACTTAATGATGACGGTAATTTCTGGGGTTCCGGCTTCCCCCAATACGATTACGCCGTTAGTGGATGACCTCTTTTGGAAGTGGCGAATTATCGCAATCGACCCTAACCCGACCTTGAACGCAGTGATTTCATCGGCAGCTTTGGCCTGTATAGCTGCCGTATTAATCAATACCAAAAACTCAAGTTTAATTATCTACTGAACTCACCAAGAATCAATAAATTAATTGCTGCAACCTCCGCTTGTAGTTCCAATTATAAAAATATTTTTCGACAGATATTGTCAATCAAATTTTTTCATGTTATTGGTTGCACCACACAAGAGAAAAAGCTGAGCGGTGTCTAATGCACAACTCGGAATTTCTTAGGGTTCGCGAACACGGATGTCCGGATTGCCTCTTTAGAATGGTCGACGTTTTTCTATCGGCACTTATTCAACTAAAGAGTGGTAATCATGAGACTTAAAAACTGGCGTTGCCGGCAGATTCTTGTCGCACTAAAATTTTCTTCCACATTTATGCCGATTTTTTCCTGCAGGGAAGCTCGAAAAAAATCTTTCGGCAAAAATAGAGACTCCCCGGTTTTGAAATAGCGTGTTTTATATATTTCCGAGTAAGAATTAAACGACAAAGCATTTTTACCTAAACAACAGCGCTTTTATTTGAAATAATAATTTTTCCAAGCAAAAACTATATGCAATTTCAATTTGGCTTAAAGTTAAACTGTAAACCGTTACTTTTGTCGGCCCCACTTTTAGCACTGTCTGGCTGCGCTCATAACCTACAAATCACAGCCACGCCAGGAGCCGGAAAATCGGCCATCGCCTTCGATGCTGATGATCGCTATTGCCGTCCGCTCGCTAAACGCACCACCGACCAAGTGACCGCATATTCCAATTGCATGCGGCAGCGCGGTAACAATGTG
>NZ_JBYMAP010000185.1:0-8114 GCF_057766305.1 Methylomonas sp. BG-2
ATTTGTTAAATTGGTAATTTTCATCAACTGTATTAATAAAATTCATTTCCTCATGTCCGAGCAATCGCTCCACAAGCGGGTGGCGCTTTTAGGTTTTTGTAACGTGCATCATTACCTGCGAGCAGGTTAATCAGTTTTTTTAATGAGGCGCGATTAAATAATGTCATTTAACAGTATCTCCACGATTCGCTAAGGTTTGCCGTAACCCTATCCTACTCTGGAGACAAAAATGAATCGCATGACCCAATCTTGTGTAGCCCTATTGTTGGCTACGTTTGAAGCGTTGGCTGACGGCAACTCAAATTTCGAGGTGTTTGCCAACCTGAATATCGGGCCCGGCAATGTCACGGCGACTGCGAGTGGCCGGATCATCATGACCCAACACCAGTTTTATCAGCCGCAATACACGGTGGTGGAGTATAAGGATCAAGCCTTGGTACCTTTTCCGAATAAAGAAATGTCCGCGGCCGATTCCACGGCGCCGATCAAGCTCGACTCGGTCCTGGGCATCCGCTCCGATAGCAATGGTGTCGTCTGGATGCTGGACAACGGCATGCGTAGCGGCGTGACGCCCAAACTGGTCGGCTGGAATACCAAAACCAACAAACTCCAGCGTTTGATTTACCTGCCGGCCCCGATTACGCCAAAAGATGCGTTCGTCAACGACTTTGCGTTGGATGCCAACCACAACCATGCCTTCATCAGCGATCCGGCCGGCGGCGCGAATGCCGCCTTGATTGTGGTCAACTTGTCGACCGGAACGGCTCGGCGGGTGCTGGAGGGACACCATAGCGTGCTGCCGGAAAACGTCGATTTGGTCATCGACAATGTGCCGATTCAGCTAAAAACCCCGTCGGGCGAATTGGTTAAGCCGCATATTGGCGTTAATCCCATTACCGAGGATTTAGCCAACGAATGGGTGTATTTCGGGCCAATGCACGGCCTCAGCCTGTACCGGATTAAAGCCGCCGACTTGATCAACGAGTCGTTAACGCCTCAAGAACTCGCTCAGCGTGTCGAACGCTACAGCGACAAACCGATCTCGGACGGTATCAGCATTGATGAGAATAACAATATCTACCTGGGAGACTTAGCCAACAATGCGATTGGCGTGATCGATCCTAAACGACATTACCGGCAATTGGCGCAAGACCTAAAATTGTCCTGGGTCGACTCCTTCAGTTTTGGTTCTAACGGTCAACTCTACGCCGTGGTTAATCGCTTGCATCGCTCTGCGACACTCAACGGCGGCGATAATCAATCCAAACCGCCTTACTTTTTGCTGAAGGTCAAAGCCCTAGCCGCTGGCCTGCCAGGACGTTAAAGATTGATTTGGGATGCGCTTATTTTCCGGCCTATTGAGGTAATTTGTTCACGAAGCCAACCGTGGGCCGGATCTTTTTCCCATAAGGGATGCCAAATCATCGCCAAGTCGTAGTCCGGCAAACTGACCGGCACCGGCAGGACATTCAGCGGCAGCAGTTTCTGAAACGCTATGGCCAAGCGATAGGGTAAGGACAAAATCATATCGGACTGGGCAACGATTAAGGGCGCCGACAAAAAATGCGGCACGATGAAATTAATACGCCGCTCCAAGCCCAACTCCAGCAACTTCTCGTCAATTACCCCCAATTTATCGCCGGTTCTGGAGATTAGCATGTGCGTTGCCGCCAAATAATCCTCCAATGATGGCGCTGCTTTGATCCTGGGATGATCCTGCCTGACGACGCACGCCATGCGATCCGTGAATAAATGTTCGCAGTGCAAATGCGCGGGCGGATTCAGTACCGAAGCGAAACCCAACACCACATCCAGGCTGCCATTTTCCAGCTGCGCCAAGGGAAAAGCAGATTCCGTGCGTTTGACATGGATGTCCACGCCAGGAGCGGACTGTTCGATTAATTCCGATAATTCGGGCAAGATTAAAAGCTCCATGTAATCGGTCGCGGCGATGGTGAAACGGCGCTGACTGGATGCCGGATCGAAGGCTTGGGGCGCCTCGAGCAAGCGTTCCATTTCCTGCAACAGGCTGCGTACCGGTTCCACCAAGGCCAGCGCTAGCGCGGTCGGCTGCATGCCGGCGGGCGATTTGACCAGTACCGGATCGTTCAGTTGCTGGCGCAAGCGATGCAAGGTATGGCTCATCGCCGATTGCGTCACGAACATGCATTCCGCCGCGCGGGTGACATTGCGCTCCCGCATCAATATATCGAAAGCCAGCAACAGGTTTAAGTCGAAAGTGCGTAGATTGGCCATACGGATGTTCCTCAATGAGTTCGGTTTCATGCTAACGATCATGAAACCAGTGCATTGCCCCGGCCCATGAAAGCAGGCTCCCAAAGTGCCCGGTGCTTGCCGGATAGGAGCCGTGAATACGTCCGTGTAGGCTAGGCGGCGGCTTCCACGCCGCCGACGCCTGTCCAACAAGCAACCGCACCCTTGCATCATTCCCATGCTCCGCGTGGGAACGCAGCCTGAACCGCTCCGCGGTTCGGGACGCTAGAGCGTCCCTGAGCAGGTTCCCACGCAGAGCATGGGAACCATCAGTGAATTCGGTTGCATACTAAACAAGAATCGATGCTGGCCGGCATGAACAATCTTGATGATAGCGGATGAAATTTCACCATTTCACGGTTCAACCCATTCCCCCTAACTTATTACGCGAGCGTGTCGACCAGCCAATAGGGTTTTACCCCCCCCAAGGGTAGCTTTCGGTTGGCGACACGCCCAGTTTCGATGGCTATCGCCGTCATTCACTATAAGACTTTACGGGGGAACCGCACATGTCCGCACACATTCCAATTTCCACGTTCAAACCCTACCGGGGCGAAAAAGCCCGTCTGGCAAGAGCCTACGACTATCTGATTCTGGTCTTGGCTTTATTTCTGTTCATCGGTTCGTTTCATCTGCATTTCGCCTTGACCGTCGGCGACTGGGATTTCTGGGTTGATTGGAAAGATCGGCAATGGTGGCCGTTGGTGACGCCGCTGATCGGCATTACCTTTCCTGCCGCCGTACAGGCGGTGTTGTGGGATAAATTCCGCTTACCGTTGGGCGCCACGCTCTGCGTAGCGGCCTTATTGCTAGGTACCTGGGTCACCCGGGTATTTGCCTACCACTACTGGAATTATTTCCCCATCAACATGGTGTTGCCGGCCACCATGGTGCCGGGCGCATTGGTATTGGATACCTTGTTGATGCTCACCAACAGCCTGACCATCACCTCTATTTTTGGCGGTGCTGCGTTTGCGTTGTTGTTCTATCCCACCAACTGGCCGATCTTCGGCATGTTCCACCAACCGGTCGAGGTGGCCAATAGCCAGCTCACCGTGGCCGATTTGTTCGGCTTTCAATATATCCGTACCGGCATGCCGGAATACTTACGCATCATCGAGCGCGGTACTTTGCGAACCTATGGCCAGTACGCCGCACCGTTGGCGGCATTTTGTTCGGCACTGCTGTGTTCATTGATGTATCCGCTGTGGTGGTACATCGGTAAATGGTTCGCCGATACCCGTTATCTGAAAAAAATCTAAGGAGCAACTGTCATGAAATCACTTATTAAACCTTGGATGTTGGCATTGCTTTGCTTAAATGTATTGTCGGTGTTGTCAGTACCCACCGCTCAGGCCCATGGCGAAAAAGCCCTGGAGCCGTTCATTCGGATGCGCACCATACAGTGGTACGACGTGCAATGGTCCACGCAAAAATTCAACGTCAACGATGAAGTCAGCATCAGCGGCAAGTTTCATGTCGCCGAGGATTGGCCGGTGAGCGTGCCCAAGCCGGAAGCCAGCTTCTTGAATATTTCCACACCCGGACCCGTGCTGATTCGTACCGAGCGTTACCTGAACGGTAAGCCTTGGACCAACTCGGTGGCCCTGGAGCCTGGTGGTGACTATGAGTTCAAAGTGGTCTTGAAAGGCCGTTTGCCGGGGCGTTACCACATTCACCCGTTTTTTAATTTAAAAGACGCTGGTCAGGTGATGGGGCCAGGTGTGTGGTTGGAAATTGGCGGCGATCCCAGCGATTTTACCAATAGGATTAAAACCATTAACGGTGAATTGATCGACATGGAGAGCTTCGGCTTTGCCAACGGCGTATTCTGGCACCTGTTCTGGGGGGTGTTGGCTGCCGGTTGGTTGTTGTGGTGGGTGCGTCGTCCCTTGTTCATCAGCCGTTACCGCATGCTGGATGCCGGTTTGGAACAGGAGTTGATCACCGCTCAGGACAAACTCATCGCTAAAGCCGTGTTAGTGGGGGTGCCGGTATTGGTATTGGCGCTGAATGCCGTCACTGCCAACCGTTACCCGGACGCTATTCCGTTACAAGCGGGACTGGATCGGATTTTGCCTTTGCCGGCTCAAGTCAATGCCGGAACGGTCAATGTGGACGCCATCAAAGCGGAATACAACGTCGCTCAACGAGCCATGCTGTTGCAGGTCAGTGTCGACAATCGCAGCCAAGGGGCGGTCAGGATCGGCGAGTTTTCCAGCTCTAACGTGCATTTCATGAACGCCGACTTATCCGATGCTGGCCACATGCCCGGCAAGGATGACGTCAGTAATAACGGCCTGAGCCTGGATAACAATGCGCCTATAGCACCCGGCGAACAACGCACCGTCACCATCGAGGTGCGCGATGCCGCTTGGGAGTCGGAAAAGCTGGACGGGCTGATCAAAGACGCGGACAGCCGTGTCGGCGGTTTGCTGTTCCTTTACGACGACGTGATGGGAAAACGCTATATCTCCAGTATTTCCGCGGCCGTCATTCCCAAATTCAATTAATTCAGGAGCAAACATCATGGCTACCACGACAGAACACGTTAGCTTAAGCAGCGAAAACCCTAAATCATTGCCTTGGTATTTGATCGACTTACCCAAATATTTAAAGGGCTTTGGCATATTGACCGTGATCTATGTCGGTTTACGACTGTATCAGGGTGCTTTTGCCATAGAACACGGTTTGGATTCCACGGAACCTGCGTTCGAACAGTACTGGATGCGGCTGTTTTATATCGAACTGGCGGTCATCGCCGCCGTCGCCAGTGGTTTTTGGGGTTACTTATGGACCACGCGCGACCGGAATTTGGAGCAACTGGCGCCCAAGGAAGAGATTCGCCGCTATTTCACCTTGACCATGTGGATCAGCATTTACACCTTCGCCGTGTATTGGGCGGGCAGTTATTTTGCCGAACAGGACAACTCCTGGCACCAGGTGGCAATCCGCGACACGCCGTTTACCGCCAATCACATCATCGAGTTTTATTTCAACTTCCCGCTGTACGTGATCCTGGGTGGCTGTGCCTGGCTGTATGCCAGAACCCGCTTGCCCTTGTATGCCAAAGGCATTTCGCTGCCCTTGACCTTGGCGGTGTTCGGGCCTTTCATGATTTTGGTCAGCGTCGGCTTCAACGAGTGGGGGCATACCTTCTGGTTTAGGGAGGAATTCTTCGCCGCGCCGATTCATTGGGGGTTTGTGATCGGTGTCTGGTTCGCCTTGGGGGTCGGCGGCATCCTGCTGCAAGGGGTGACCCGGCTGATCGAACTGCTGGACAAAATCGAAGAGGCTGAATAAGTCTATTTTCAACTAAACCTTTACGAAAATGGTTAAGTCCTTAGCAACAATGCCAAAGAGTCGCGCCTATTCAGTTCATTATGCCTGGATAGTCCTCGCGGTCACGTTTCTGTGCTTGTTTGTGGCATCGGCACTGCGCTCAGTGCCGGGGATCATCATGCTGTCCCTGGAACAGGAGTTTGCTTGGAATAGGGAAACCATTAGCGGGGCGATTTCGCTCAACCTGCTGTTATTCGGCCTTGCAGGTCCATTTCTAGGTAGGTTGATGGATGTCTACGGCGCCAAACGCATCAGCGTTATCACGTTGATTTTATCGGTGACAGGCGCCGGTGGCAGCGTTTTTATGCGGGAATCCTGGCAAATGTATTTGTTTTGGGGATTGCTGATTGGAGCAGGTTCGGGCGGGACTTCAATGATTATGGGATCGGCGTTGATCAATCGCTGGTTCCATAAACATCGGGGGCTCGCGTTAGGGATATTGGGCGCCGCCTTCTCCTCCGGCCAGTTAGTCTTCACCCCTGTCCTAATGCAAATCAATGTTCACCAAGGCTGGCGCGCGGCGACGCTGTTTATCGCCGTAGCGTTAGGCTTGGTGGCTTTACCTTTGGTCCTGAAATTTTTAAGAGACGATCCGGAATCAAAGGGGCTGTCGCCCTATGGCGATAATGGATTTCATGTAACGGTACTCAAGCCCGATCAAAATCCCATGCGATCGGCCATGAGTAGCCCTCAGTTTTGGCTGCTGGCGTTAAGTTTTGGAATTTGTGGTTTAACCACATCAGGTTTATTTCAAACCCATTTGATTCCGCATGGCATCGAACACGGCTTCACCGAAATGACCATGGCGATGTCGCTAGGGGTAATGGGCGCGGCCGATGTATTCGGCACCATTTTATCCGGTTGGTTATGCGATCGGTACGGCAAGCGTTGGCCGCTGGCGTTTTACTACGTAGTCAGAGGCGCAACGCTGATATTGCTGCCCAGTATAGACACTACCGGACAATTAATGCTTTTCTCGATTATCTACGGCATGAATTGGTTGTCGACCATTCCGGCCACCTCGGCATTGACCGCAGACTTGTTCGGGAAGCAAAACGTCGGCGTGGTGTTCGGCTGGATTTGCTTTGCTCATCAAATCGGGGCGGCCATTGCCGCCTACAGTGCCGGGTACGTCCATAGTCTGATTGGTGACTACAACTTGGCTTTTGTTGCGTCAGGACTGTTCGCTTTTGTCGCAACCGGCATCGTTCTTTTTATAAAAGAACCGCAAACTGTTCGTTTTTAACTTAATTTTGGAGTAATCAAATGCCTTTGGTTCGAATATCGTTACTGAAACAAGAAAAAAAGGAGTTCGGAAGAAAGATCGGCGAAATTGTCCATCAGGAAATGGTGCATACCATCAGTGTGCCCGAAAAAGATTGTTTTCAGGTGATTACTGAGCATGATAATAGTTCTTTAATTTACGATTCAAATTATCTTGGCATACATCGAAGCGATGGCATCATTTTTATACAAATAACCTTGAATGAAGGAAGAAGTGTTGATTTAAAGAAGTTGCTTTACAAAAACATAGCCGATCGTCTTCATCATGAGTTAGATGTCTGTAGAGAAGATGTTTTAATAAACCTGGTTGAAGTCAAAAAAGAAAATTGGTCGTTTGGGAATGGTATTGCGCAGTATGCTTAATGAGCTTGGCAAATGCTTTTCTGCTTACCGTCTTGAAGGAATTGCTTAAATCCCCGTGGGCGCATAAAGCGTTCTCAACTCGTCTATCTTCTGGGACTCAAGCAATTCTGATTCCGCATCCATACCGGTTGGCTGGCCCGATGAGAAGCTCATCGGGCCGCATGTGCGCACCAGTATTCGATAAATCAGAAAACACCGAGGCACCTTCGGTCGATTAGATTTTATCTCCCTTCGGCAAAACTGCAATACGCTCACCGTTCCGAGTTACCAATCCTTAAATTTAAAATGCTTCAGCCGTTGTTTAAACTTTTCCTTATCACTAAAATAAAAAATCGCCAGAAAAACCACAGGCCACAATAAAAACAATAATATTTGACTCAAAGCGGCAAAACTCATTTGTGCGATCCTCTAAGACTAGGCGCAGGATAATGACATTAATTGATCCTTATCCCGATAGTTTCAAAAATTTGCCGCTAAGTGCGCTAATCAACGGCAGTAATAACCTGATTTGTTACCGTTCAATCGAGTATGTGACGACTCCTTAGGAGCGAATCCAGCTACTCACGACATGGGTCATCGTCACAGCTAAACGGCGGCTTCTATTTGTAGTAGCGTAATCGAACCACTGTATTTTCTTCCATCGGATTCTCACAATCGGTCTGTTTTCCAAACTGCCAGGCCGATCTGATCGGAATGCCTGCGAGACTGCGAATGTAGCAGAGTCGGTAGCCGTTTTGGTAGTTGACCACTTTGTCACCAAGCTCGCACAGAATTTGGCGAGCCGGGCTTGCGTTTCGGCTAGGTCTTCGACGGCGAACATCACGCGCAGAGCCCAACGAATTCACCAACTC
>NZ_JBYMAP010000186.1:0-8080 GCF_057766305.1 Methylomonas sp. BG-2
CCGAAAACTTCCTGGCCAATTTGCAAGACATCGACGGCTACTGGCAAGAAAACAAATTTTCGCAGGCTTACGACCGGCTGCTCGATAGTTTGAGCGACCCCGTCATCCCTATTCTTGAGCGTCATCCGGAAATCGGGCGATTGTTTGCTCGCCACAATGCCGAATCGATCGAAGCGATGAGCATGATAGAACGGCTAGCCGACCGTCATTTGGCCATTCGCGAATATGTCATGGAAGATTATTTGATTTTGTACTTACCGACCGATGCCGTGTATTTGCTCGCGATCAAACACCACCAACAACTCAGCTATGACCTGGCTGGCTCGTGGCTAACCCGCTAATTCGTTTTCCCAATGGCCAAAAAAACCAAATCCGCCTTCGTCTGCACCGAGTGCGGCGCCGATTATGCCGGCTGGTCCGGGCAGTGCAACCAGTGCGGGGCCTGGAACAGCATCAAGGAAGTACAACTCGGTAGCGGCAAGACCGCGCGCGATAAATCCGGTTACGCCGGCGCGCGCAGCGAGGTGCGTTTGCTGTCCGAGGTCAATCTGGCCCAGGCCGAGCGGATTTCCAGCGGCCTGGCCGAGTTCGACCGGGTGCTGGGCGGCGGCATCGTCGTCGGCAGCGTGGTACTGATCGGCGGCGCGCCGGGGGCCGGCAAGAGTACGATTTTGCTGCAGGCCATTGCCCATATTGCCCGGCAGTTGCCGGTGCTGTACGTGTCCGGCGAGGAGTCGTTGCAACAGATCGCCGAGCGCGCCCACCGTCTGCAACTGAATACCGCCGGCATCAAGATGCTGGCCGAAACCTCGGTGCAGCAAATTTGCCAGGTGTTGGACGAGGAAAGACCTAAGGTGGTGATCATCGATTCGATTCAGGTGATGTACACCGCCGATTCCGATTCGGCGCCGGGTTCGGTGTCGCAGGTGCGGGAGTCGGCCAGTTATCTGACTCAATACGCCAAACGCACCGGCGTGTCGTTTTTCATGGTTGGCCACGTCACCAAGGATCAATCCCTGGCCGGGCCGATGACCTTGAGCCACATCGTCGATGCCCAGGTGGTACTGTCTTCGACCGACGATTCGCGGTTTCGGGTGTTGCGCGCCGACAAGAACCGCTTCGGCAGCGTCGGTGAACTCGGGTTTTTCGCGATGGAAAGCAGCGGTTTGAAGGAAGTGAAAAATCCGTCGGCGATGTTTTTGTCGCGGGCCGAAAAACCGGCGCCGGGTAGCGTGGTAACGGTGTTGTGGGAAGGCACCCGACCCTTGCTGGTGGAAATCCAGGCTCTGGTCACCGAAAGCCAGTACGGCAATCCGCGCCGGCTGGCGGTGGGGCTGGATCAAAACCGGCTGGCGATGCTGCTGGCGGTACTGTCGCGCCACGGCGGCATCTTCACCGGCAACGACGAGATTTACGCCAACGTGGTCGGCGGTATCAAAGTCTCGGAAACCAGCACCGATTTGGCCATCCTGGTCGGAGTGGTGTCCAGCCTCAGAGACCGGATTATTCCCTACGACACGGTGTTTTTCGGCGAGGTGGGCTTGAACGGCGAGATACGCCCGGTAGCCAACGGCCACGCCCGCCTCAACGAGGCCGCCAAGCACGGCTTTAAAAAAGCCATCATTCCGAAAAGCAACAAGCCCAAGGAGGGCGTGAAGAATTTGCAGATTCATGCGGTCAGCAATATTCAAGAAGCATTGGCGGTCTTGGCCGAGCTTTAACCCAGACTGTGCAGCGCTTCGCGCCAGCGGCTTTAGATCGCCTGCAAATGTTGCAACTCGGCGACCTCCGGAAATTGGCGGGCGGCGGCGTCAACCGCGTAAAACTTGCCGGTGTGCCGGTAGCTTGCCCCGCCGAGGATTGGATTGCCTCGCGAAGTGATTTCTGGTGTTTCGATAAAAGGGACATGGGCATGGATTGCGCCAACCGGATCGCCGCTTGATCAAAGCGTTGCATACCAAATCTAACAATCACTCGTTGACTGTTGCTCAGCGACCAATAACGAGTATGGCTCTCAACCCGCGTTCTCACGGAACAAGCTATCGGGCTCAGTTACAAAACAGTGCAGTCTGAAAACAGGCGTCGAGCTGATTTCCATCCCTAGAATAAATTGCCATTAAAAAACCGCATCAGGTCGGCTGAATAGTCAGGCCGCCGTCCGCTTCGCCGGGCGCGACTGACCGACAAAACTATCGCGGCCGCCGCATCGATCGGCATTGAACCATTGCCCGCCGGGCAATATCCTCCGGCTAAGCCACTTCGCCGTAAACTCGTCTGACCACCCGGTAAAACCAATTCGGCCTGCTCAGGATCACGGCGAAGGCAATGACCGGCGTGACCGGGACCGGTGCGATGTCGATCAGAAACAGCGTAAACAGGCTGGCGAAGGTTTTGATTCGGGTTTCGCGGGTTTGCGCGGTGCTGACGAAGCCGGTGTCGCGAGTTTTGTCGCGATACATGGCCTCGACCAACAAGCGGAACCAGTCCGGGCGCTTGACGACAATGTACATTCCGATCAGACAACCGGGCGAAATAGGCCCGAAACCTATGATCGCGAATATCGAGAAAACCGAGAGACACTTTATCTGGGCGGCATTGAGCATGGGCTGAAAGGGTTTTATGTGGCGATGAGAACATAGCCGGCGCTGCGGCTTGTGGGTTAATACCGCTATCGTAACGGCAAACCGGCGTGTCGTGGGTAAAGGAATCGATTCAGCCATCGGTTTTATCGCCGTGCTCGCTCGAGCGGGCGCGGCCGACCAGCCCGGTAGTGCCGGATGCCGGTCGAAACGTTTGGTTTTTGTCAGCCCAAGTGGTGAATGAAATCGGCCAGATCGGTCAAGGTCGCGCCGCTGCCGTCGGCGGCCAGACCCAGGTTTTCCAGCGGAGCTTCGGCACGGTTTACCCAAAAGGTCGGATAACCGAAGGCCTTGGCGCCGGCCGCGTCCCAGCCGCCGAACGCGGCGAAGGCGATTTGTTCGCGCGGTAGGCCGAACGCGGTGATACCCATTTGATAGGCACGTGGGTCCGGTTTGTAGGCTCTAACCCGATCGGTGCTCAGGTGCTCCTCGAAAATCCCCTCCAGACCGGCCCGTTTAACGCAGGCGTCCAGCATGGCCGCGGTGAAATTCGACAAAAACGCCAGCCGCAGGCCGGATTCCTTCATTCGTAACAAGGCTGATTTGGCGTCAGGCCAGGTATCCAACGCCAAAAACGCTTGCATCAAGCGCTCGCGCTGCTCGCCGCTTAATGCCAGCTTGTGTTGTTGGGCCGCGAATATCAAGGCCTCCTCGGTAACCTGCCAGAAGTCGGCGTAGTTGCCCATCATCGTGCGCAGCCAAGCGTACTCGAATTGACGCACCCGCCAGGATTGCGCCAGGGTTTGGCCTTGACCGGGAAACAGGGAATCCGCCAGCGCGGCAATCGGTCTGGCGTCGAAGACCGTGAAGCCGTCGAAGGCAACGGCCTTGATGCCGCCGGCCGCCTTGCTTCGGGTGGCCGGTAACAGCAGGCTGGCGGCGGCAGCGCCGGATAGGCTCAGAAAATCGCGGCGGTTCATCGGCATGGCGGATCTCCAAAATCATAGCTTTAAGCAAAAACCGGCCGCGAGTTAGCACTCTCGCGGCCGGACTCGGTTTAGCGCAGCACCAGTCCGGTAACGCCGGCCGGCAAGGTATTCAAATGGGTCACGGCTTGCAATTCACCACCCGCGCCGATTTTATATACGCCGATGGCGTGGTCGCCGTTACTCAAGCTGTACAGCCGGCGGCCGTCATCGGACACCGCCAAATCGTTGGGACGGCTTTCCTCGGCGGCGCGGGCTTGCAGCAATTCCAACTCGCCGTGGCGGCCGATCGCAAACGAAGCGATCGAGCCGGCCGGTGTATTGGCGGTGAACGCCAGTTTGCCGTTCGGCGTGGTAGCCAACCAGCAAGCGGCGGTCTGTTCCACGGCCACCGCACCGTCCAGCAATTGTAAGCTACCGTCTTCGTGCAAACGGTAGGCCGAGACGGTAGCGCCGTTCGCCGCGCCGCCCTGTGCTTCGGAAACGAAGAATTGATTGCGTTTGCCGAAAGCAAAGCCGAACGGCGTGTTGCCGGCCGAGGCCAAGCTGTGCTTCTCATCCGGTAAACCACGATTATCCAGGGTAAAGCTGACAATTTTGTTACCGGCTTTCTCGGTTACCACTAACGCATCACCGTCGCGGTCGAAACTGATCTGCGCCGGCCCGCTGGCGTCGTCGCCCAGTTTGCGGTAAGACTGTTCCAGCGGATAGAGTCGGCCGCTATGGGCGTCGAAGCGGTATCCAAAAACCGAATCGTCGCCGGCGTTGACCACGTAAACCCGGTCGTGGGCGACGGTCAGGCTGACCGGCGTCAAACCGGGTTCGGCGGCGCGATCCACCAATTCCAGCCCATTGTCTCGCACTCTGAATACCGACACGTCGTTGCTGCCGGCGTTGATCGCAAACAGAAAGCGCTGGTTTTCGCTGAAGGCCAACGCGCCCTGATTGCCCAAGCCGGCGCCGGTGCCGGCGCCGCCGGTCGCATAACTGCCGGCCGGCTGCATTTTGCCGGCGGCGTTCAAGCGAAACGCCAACACGGTATTGGTGGCGGCATTAGACAGCGTGTAGGCTGTTTCCCGGTAAGTCTCGGACCAAGCCTGAGCGGTTAACGGTAATAATAACGGAATGGCCGCGGCCAGCGTCTTGAGCGTGTGGTTCATGTAGACCTCGATATTAAACGGAAGGGGAATGCCCCAGCGATGGGGCGAAACGAATATTACGCCCACGCCGGTCACCGAATCCTCACGGTGAAATCAAATGTTTATCACGCGATTGCCGGAGTATCCCGGCAATCCAAGCTTGCCGGCGCTAGCCCCGGAATGTCCGCCGCCGCCCGGAGCCGACCGTTTTGGCTCGGTGACGGATCGACAACGCTGGACATCGCCGGTTTGCGCGGTAGGCTGTGATGGGCTTGGCGGCGCGGGTCAACGGCGCTATCGAAGTGGATTGGCTGAAATTGGTGGGGAGTGAACGATGGGACCGTATTACCGTGGCACGTCGCAAGGCGTAGGCAATTTTTTCGAGTTGTTTTACCAGCACCCGATATTGATGTTGGTGGTCGTCGCCGGTAGCGCGGCGGTAGGGTATTTTTTCTGGAAGCGGAAGAAAGACCGTCAAGCCAGCGACGGCTGAAAAGTCTTGCCGACCGGTTAACTTCGGCCCAGTGCCGACCGATCGGCAATCATTCGGCCTTAACGCCCGAAGGCGTCGATTTCAACGCTGGCAAGCCATCGGTTGAAATCAACGCGTTCGCGTCGGATTCAGCGCGTAGCGATCAGGCGGCTTGCGCGGTGGCGGCGGCCGGCAGGCAATGCGGGCAGGGCGTGACCATTTTCAAAAACTCGCTGGCTTTCTTGGCGGCGCTAGTCGGGTTAGAAATGGCCCCTAGGTAACGTAACGTGTCTTTTGCCGGTAATGCCGTGCATTCGGCTCTGTGCAGGAAGCGTTCGCCAGTGTCGCGTGCGTTCAGTTCAACGTAAAATTCAGCCATGGTATGTACCTCATTGTTCCGGTTAATAAGGATAGGGATAACGGCCCGAAAAACGGACGGTTCGGCATCGGCGCTTGTGTCGGGCCTCGCACATTAGTGACGGGTAATGTGGAGGAAACGATACAAAAACCGGCCGAATCGCCCGTTTTTCGTGCTCGCTTGAGGTTTTCGCAAGTTCTGTTCCAGCAATTTTTTTGTGGTTACTTGTCGCGGTGTAGTAAAGGCGACAGTCGAACGATCAATACTACGCCGAGGACAGCCGCGAAAGTCAGCGGTCGAGTCAGGTCTTTTTTCACCAGCCAAACAAAGTGCGCCACGCCGCCGCAAGCCGCGAGGTAAACCCAGCGGTGCAAGGCTTGCCAGCGTTTGCCGCCCAGCCGGCGGACCATTGCGTTGGTCGATGTCGCTGCCAGGGCCAGCAAAATCAAAAACACCGAGAAGCCGACCGTGATATAGGGGCGCTTGAATACGTCCTCGGCAATTGCCGGCCAGTCGAAGAATTGGTCCAGTACCAGATAGGTCAAAACATGCAGCAGCGCGTAAAAGAACGCGAACAAGCCCAGCATGCGCCGCAAGCGCAACCACCAGGACCAGCCGGTCAACCGGCGCAAGGGCGTGGCGCTCAAGGTGATCAATAAAAAGGTCAACGCCCAATAACCGGTGACGTGGGTGACCTTTTCGATCGGATTGGCGCCCAGCCGGTCAGTGTAGGCGGTGTAACCCAGCTTGACCAAGGGCAGTAAGGCGGTTGCGAAAACTAGGACTTTTAAAGCGGCGATTTGCCGGCTGCTTGGGGTTTTCCAGCTCATCGCGTCAAAAGTTTTCCCGCAGGTCCATACCGCTGTAAAGCCCGGCGACTTGCTCGGCGTAGCCGTTGAACGGCAGCGTCTTGCGCTTTAAAAATTCGCCGAGACGGCGCTCCTTGGCCTGACTCCAGCGCGGGTGATCGACCTCCGGATTGACGTTGGCGTAGAAGCCGTACTCACGGGGGCCGGCCTGCATCCAGCTGGTCAGCGGCGGCTTTTCGACCAGACGGATTTTGACGATGGATTTGGCGCTCTTGAAACCGTATTTCCACGGCACAACAACGCGGACCGGCGCGCCGTTTTGTTTGGGGAGCAGTTCGCCGTACAGGCCGAAGGTCAGCAAGGTCAACGGGTGCATCGCTTCGTCCAGGCGCAAGCCTTCGCGATAAGGCCACTCCAATACCGGCGATTTCTGCCCCGGCATTTGCGCCGGATCGTGCAGACTGACGAATTCGACGTACTTGGCGTTGCCGGTCGGTTCCACCCGTTTCAGCAATTCCGCCAAAGAATATCCCAGCCACGGCACCACCATCGACCAGGCTTCCACGCAGCGCAAGCGGTAAACCCGTTCTTCCTGCGGTGCTAGTTTCAACAAGTCGTCGATGTCGAAAACCTTGGGCTTGCGCACTTCCCCTTCGACCGAGACGGTCCAGGGCCGCACCTTCAGGCTGGCGGCTCGTTGTGCCGGGTCGTCCTTGCTGGTGCCGAATTCGTAGAAGTTGTTGTATTCGGTGACCGACTGGTAGGGCGTCAAGGCCTCGTCCAAATGATAGCCCGATGCATTCACGTCCGGCCATTTTTCGCCGGCGCTCAACCAACTCGGCCACAACGCCGCCAACAGCGCGCCGCCGGCGCCGCGCATAAAGTCTCGGCGGGCCTCGAACACGGCCTTCGGGGTGATTTCGGACGATTTGATCGGCATCATGTGGGCGCTCCTGTTAACGGGTGGATTCGGGTGGTCGCTGGGTAGAGCCTGGACCGGCAGTTTCGGTTCCTGGCGCCGACAGCGTGGGGTAAGCTTGCAGATAGACGCTGTCGGTGGCCTTGGCCGGCAAATGGCAGTTCCGGCAGGATACCTGGTAACCTTGCGAAATGTTGGTTTGCGGGCTTTTGGCATCGAACATAGCCCAACCCCAACCGTCGGCCCAGTTCCTGTGGTCCGGAAAACGCCGCTTGGCGTCCTTGACCATGACAAAGCGGAGCTTGACCGCGCTTGCGTAGTCGGCCTGGCCGGTGCTCAAGGCTTGGCGGCCGATTGTGCGGATTTCCTTGACCAGCACCGCGCCGTCCGGAAAACGGCCGCTGCGGCGAAATGCGGCCACTGCGTCGGCTTGAGTGTAGACGTCGTGGAATCCGTATCCAGGTGCCTGCGGATCGGATACCAGCCACGACCCCAAATGCACCCAGCGGCCGCGAACATCGTCCGGTGCGCGGATCGTGCCGTCGGCCGAAACCAGTGTGGCGAAGGTGTCGGCGATGCCGTCGCCAGCCAACGGCGCGGCGCTGACGGCCAACAGGATGAACCCGATTGCGCCGCGCGATCTCATATCGACTCCCGCCGCCAACCGTCCACCGACCAAGCGCCGGGGCCGCGCGCGGCCAGCGACAGCAGTACCAAGCCCCAGGCCAGGTGCTGTTCCAGCCCGGCCGGCCCCAAGTCCGGATACGACAGCACCGCCACGGCATTAAACAATAACAAGACCGTCGCCGCCAAACGGC
>NZ_JBYMAP010000187.1:0-8009 GCF_057766305.1 Methylomonas sp. BG-2
CATTAGAAAAAACTATGAAATTCTAGATTTTTTCTTAACTCCAATATTTTAAGTCACTTTTGTGTAAACAGCTCGCCATTTACTCCTCTTTCTCCGCGACCATCGGCGGTTCGGTCACATCGCCGTCCACGCTGACTTCGATCGCAGCCAGTTTAAAACTCTGTAGCGCCTCGACGCTGGCATTCACCGAGAACGGCAAAGCGGAAATCAAAATCGATGCCGTGCATTTGGCGATCTCGTGTACATAATTTTTCATCGTTCATTCCTCAAATTCACCTGAAAAGAGAGCCTCGCGGGAGAGCATAACCGGGCTCTAAATCCTTCTAGCGATATTCATGCCAGTCGTGTCGTAGGTCGAGTGCGCCGAACTTGGTCGTCGCGCCTAAAGCTTGAACATACTGGCTTTCACGCTTGCCGGCGATGATGAAAGTTGGCGCTGAACTCTCATTTCCACGCTTCGCTAAATCAGTTATTCCCGGCCGACCGTTCGCGCCGGACATCAGAGCTGGGAATATTCCCCACTTTGTGGATTTGCACCGGGGAATATTCCCCAATCCGCAGATCGTCCAAATAAGCCAATGATTTTAAATCTAAAAAAACTGGCACCTTGCTTGCTTTTAAGTAAACAAAGCCATTCGTGTACTTTGCAATTAAACAGCATTTTAAACCGCATTACCAACTGGGTTATTTAGAAACGATACCAGGCTATTCGCGATTAGATTTGGCGCACTGACCATAAAACCGGATTCAATAACCCACTGTCGATATTCGTATAGAGAAAACTGATGATTAATAAAATATCTGTCTATCTCGGCTTAATGATCCTTCTACTGGCCGGCTGTCAACAAACCGAAACGGAAACTCACGAAGCAGCACCCAAACTGGAAGCGACCACGCCACTACGGGAAGATGCCGAAGTGACCAAGGAATATGTCTGCCAGATTCACGCTTTCCGCCATATTGAAGTACGGGCGCTTGAAAGAGGTTATTTGCAGAATATCTACGTCGACGAAGGCCAATTGGTTCATCAGGGACAACCCATGTTCAAGATCATGCCCAATATCTATCAAGCCGAATTACTAAAGGCTCAGGCTGAAGCCAATAACATGCATATCGAATACCTAAATACCAAGGGTTTGGCAGATCAAAAAATTGTGTCGCAAAATGAACTAGCCCTGGCAAAAGCCAAGCTGGACAAGGCCAACGCCGAAGTCAAACTCGCAGAAACTCATTTGGGTTTCACGAGCGTCAATGCGCCGTTTGAAGGCATCATGGATCATTTAGACGCCAGAAACGGCAGTTTACTCGAGGAAGGTGCGTTATTAACCACCTTATCAGACATTAGCAAATTATGGGTCTATTTTAACGTGCCGGAAAGCGAGTATCTCGATTTCAAAACACAGAACGCCAATTCACAAATGACTAAAGTTCAATTAAGAATGGCTAATGGCAAAGTTTATAATCAAGAGGGTGTTATAGAAACTATCGAAGCCGATTTCGACAATACCGCAGGCAACATCGAATTTCGCGCCACATTCGCCAATCCGGATAAATTACTCCGCCACGGCGAAACCGGCACCATACTCATGAAAAAACCCTACAAACATGCGCTATTGATACCACAAAAAGCCACCTTCGAAATACTCGATAAAACCTATGTCTATGTTGTCAAGGCAGACGGAAAACTGGAACAAAGGCTTGTAAAAATTGAAGCCGAATTACCCTATTTATTCATCATAAAAGACGGTTTGCAGGACGGCGAAAAAATCCTGCTAGAAGGCTTAAGAAAAGTCCATGCCGGCGATGACGTGGAAATCAATTTATTGGCACCCGAAAAAGTGCGCTCTGAATTGAAACTCTATACCGAATAATGTCTCAGCCAGGGAATTACGATGTTTAGCATATTCATAAGAAGACCGGTCATGGCGATCGTGTTGTCGCTCAGCTTTCTGTTCATGGGCTTTTTGGCAATCCGTACCCTGCCCGTTTCGCAATTTCCGGATATCGCCCCGCCGCGGGTAACGATTTCCTTGTCCTTCCCCGGTTCCAGCGCGGACGTACTGGTCAAATCGTCATTGATTACCATCGAGCGCGCCATCAACGGCGTACCCGGCATGAAGTACATTGTCTCGGACGCCACCAGCGCCGGCGAAGCGACGATACAGGTTTTGTTCGAGCTGGGTGTCGATCCGAATATCGCCATGGTTAACGTCAAGACCCGCGTGGATCAGGTGATGAGCCGCTTGCCGAATCTGGTGCGTCTCGAAGGGGTGGTGGTCAACTTCGTCCAGCCCAGCATGCTGATGTACGTCAACCTGTACAGCAAGGATAAAAACGCCGACCAGAAATTCCTGTTCAACTACGCCTACGTCAACGTCATCCCGGAAATCCAGCGCATCTACGGCATTGCCCAGGCACAAATCCTCGGCGCCCGCCAATACGCGATGCGGATATGGTTGAACCCGGACCGAATGCGCGCCTATAGCGTTTCGACCGAAGAAGTCATGGAGGCGATCGCCAAGCAAAGCATCATCGGCCGGCCGGGCCGGATCGGTCAAAGTACCGGCATGGCCGCGCAATCCAAGGAATATGTGTTGATTTACCAAGGCTGGTACAACACGCCGGAACAGTACGCCGACATTATTATCCGCGCCAACTCGGAAGGCGAAATTCTGCGTTTAAAAGACATCGCCAAAGTCGATCTGGATAGCGAGTTTTACAACATTTATTCGGACAAGGACTCCCTCCCGTCCGCGTCGATTGTGTTAAAGCAAAACTACGGCACCAACGCCACCAAGGTCATCGAAGACGTCAAGGCCAAATTGGAGGAATTGAAAAAATCCTTCCCGGAAGGCATGGACTACGAGATCAATTACGACGTGTCGCGCTTCGTCGAAGCGTCCATTCATAAAGTGCTCCACACCTTGGGCGAAGCCTTCGTATTGGTGACCTTGGTGGTATTCCTGTTCCTTGGAGACTGGCGCTCGACCTTGATTCCGATTCTGGCGGTGCCGGTGTCGTTGATCGGCTCGTTCGCGGTGATGTCGGCCTTCGGTTTGTCGATTAACTTGATCACGCTGTTCGCGTTGGTATTGGCGATCGGCGTGGTGGTCGACGATGCTATCGTCGTGGTCGAAGCGGTACACGCCAAAATGGAAGCCGAACACCTCACGCCATTCGTCGCCTCGCGGCAAGTGTTGGGTGAAATCGGCGGCGCCATCGTCGCGATCACCTTGGTGATGGTGTCGGTATTTGTACCCATCGCCTTCATGAACGGTCCGGTCGGGGTGTTTTACCGGCAGTTCTCGATTGCGATGGCCTCCTCCATCATCATTTCCGCTGTCGTCGCCTTGTCCTTGGCGCCGGTATTGTGCGCGATGATCTTAAAAAACACGCACGGCCAACCGAAACGCAGAACCCCGGTCGCATTGTTCATCGACGGCTTTAACTATCTGTTCGAAAAAGTCACCGGACGGTACGTCAAGCTGTTAAATGTGGTCGTCACCCGGCGCATCGTTACGGTCGTGGTGCTGGCGGCATTCAGTTTCGGCATTTTCACCGTCGACAAAACCCTGCCGGCCGGCTTCATCCCCGGCGAAGACCAGGGCATGATCTACGCCATCATCCAAACGCCACCCGGTTCGACCATCGAGGTCACCAACAAAGTGGCGAGGCAACTGGAAGAAGTTGCCGAAAAAATCGACGGCGTGCAATCGGTATCGTCCTTGGCTGGCTACGAGGTATTGACCGAGGGCCGCGGCTCCAACGCCGGTACCTGCATCATCAACCTGAAGGACTGGACTCAACGCAAGGTCTCGGTGCAGGACGTGATTCGGCAATTGGAAGAAAAGACTCACGACTTCGGCGCGGTGATCGAATTCTTCCAGCCGCCGGCAGTACCCGGCTACGGCGCCGCATCCGGATTAGCCTTCCGCCTATTGGACAAGACTACCGGCACCGATTACTTCCAGTTCGACAAACTCAACCAGGAGTTCATGGCCGCCTTGCGTAAACGTCCGGAATTGACCGGTTTATTCACCTTTTACGCCGCCAACTACCCGCAATACGAGTTGAAAATCGACAACAAACTGGCGATGCAAAAAGGCGTGAATATCGATAAGGCCATGGAAAACCTGGACATCATGATAGGCAGTACCTACGAACAAGGCTTTATTCGCTTCAACAACTTTTTCAAGGTCTACGTGCAAGCCTTGCCGGAGTTCCGCCGCTTTCCAACCGACGTGTTGAACTACTACGTGAAAAACGATGCCGGCGAAATGGTGCCGTACTCGGCCTTCATGACTGTCGTTCCGCAACAAGGCCCGAACGAGCTGACCCGCTACAACCTGTATAACTCGGCGGCGATCCGTGCCGAACCGGCGCCCGGTTATACCAGCGGCGACGCGATCAATGCGATTAAGGACGTTGCCAAAGCGACTTTGCCGCAAGGCTTCGATGTAGCCTGGGAAGGCTTGTCCTTCGACGAAGCGGCGCGCGGCAACGAGGCGTTGGTGATCTTCGTCGTAGTGTTGGTGTTCGTCTATCTGGTGTTGGCAGCCCAGTACGAAAGTTTTGTGTTGCCTTTGGTGGTGATTTGTTCGTTGCCGGCAGGTATTTTCGGCTCGTTCCTATTACTCAAAACCATGGGTTTGGCCAACGACGTTTACTCCCAAGTGGGCTTGGTGATGCTGGTCGGCTTGCTCGGTAAAAACGCGGTATTGATCGTCGAATACGCGGTGCAGCGCCAGGAGCAAGGTTTGTCGGTGCGGGAAGCGGCCATCGAAGCCGCCAAAGCGCGGTTCCG
This sequence comes from Methylomonas sp. BG-2, assembly GCF_057766305.1. Taxonomy (NCBI): domain Bacteria; kingdom Pseudomonadati; phylum Pseudomonadota; class Gammaproteobacteria; order Methylococcales; family Methylococcaceae; genus Methylomonas; species Methylomonas sp. BG-2. The sequence continues at coordinate 4,805 of NZ_JBYMAP010000187.1, forward strand.
GCCAATTCTGATGACCTCGTTCGCCTTCATCGCCGGCCTGGTGCCGCTGGCCTTCGCCACCGGCGCCGGCGCGGTCGGCAACCGCACCATTGGCACGTCCGCTTTGGGCGGGATGCTATTCGGCACCGTGTTCGGCGTGGTGCTGATTCCAGGGCTGTATTACATCTTCGCGAAATTGATCGAAGGCAAACGCATGATCAAACACGAAGACGTCAATCCCTTCACCGAAACCTATCATTACGGTACCCAAGATGCTGACGAATAAAACCCATGTTTTGCTAGTAACAGCCTTGGCAACGGCTATGTTGCAAGCCTGCGGTATTCCGGACATGACCAAAAAAACCGCCGATACCCAATTGCCCGAGCAGTTCAAAACCGGTGTCAACGAACAAACCAGTTCCGCCAACGTGAAATGGCAGGAATTTTTCGACGATCCAAATCTGCGCAGTTTGATTGACACCGCCGTCGCGAATAACAAGGAAATCAACATCGCGCTGCAGCGGATCAGCATGGCCGAGAACGAAATCCAGGCGCGCAAAGGCGAATACTTGCCCTTCGTGACATTCGGCGCCTCGGCGGGTGGCGAGAAGACCGGGCGATATACCCGCAACGGTGCGGTCGAGGACAATCTGACCCTCGGCAAAGGCCAGTCATTCCCGGCCTTCCTGGGTGATTACCAGTTCGGCTTATTCTCGACCTGGGAAATCGACATCTGGAAAAAACTCAGAAACGCCACCCAAGTGGCGGTGTACGAATACATGGCATCCGCTGAAGGCCGGAATTTCTTGGTGACCAATCTGGTCGCCGAAGTCGCACATTCGTATTACGAATTGCTGGCCTTGGATAACCAGTTGGATAACTTGCGGCAGAATATCGCGATTCAGCAAAACGGCTTGTTAGTGGTCAGACAATTGCAAAACTTCGCCAGAACCACCGCATTGGCGGTGAAGCGTTACGAAGCCGAGGTAGCAAAAAATCAGGCGCGGCAATACGAGATCGAGCAGCAAATTACGGTCGTCGAGAACCGCATCAATACCCTGCTGGGTAGAACGCCACAACCAATAGAACGCACGTCGAACGGCTTTATGGATATTAAACCCAAAGCCTTGAGTGTTGGCGTGCCTTCCGAGTTATTGCAAAACCGGCCGGACATCCGCAAGGCCGAGTTGGAGTTAAAGGCCACCGATTTAAACATCGACGTGGCCAGGGCCAATTTCTATCCCTCGTTCGGGATCAAAGCCGGTATCGGTTTTCAAGCGTTTGCATTGAAATACCTGATCAATACTCCCGAATCGCTGGCGGCGATGGTGGCCGGCGAGCTGGTGGCGCCGCTGGTCAACAAAAATGCGATCACCGCGGAATACAAAAACGCCAACGCCAAGCAAGTGCAGGCGGCCTACGAATACGAGCAAAGCATCATCAACGCCTACGCCGAAGTCGCCAATCAAATGGCCAATATCGACAATCTGGACAAAAACTACCAGTTAAAACGCCAGCAAGTGGATTCCTTGGTGAAATCGATCGAAGTCGCCAACCAATTGTTCATATCGGCCAGAGCCGATTATCTGGAGGTGTTGCTGACCCAGCGCGATGCCTTGGAAGCCAAGAAGGAACTGATCGAAACCAAACAAAAACAAATCAGTGCGATGGTGGATTTGTATAAAGCGCTGGGCGGCGGCTGGCAAAGTTGAAATGTCGATTTGCCGGGATAGAAACGTGTTGCTGGATATCGGGTGCGCTGTAAAACGGGATCGACGTTCGCAAGCCGATGCAAAACCGGCCCTCAGCCCGACTCTGTTATCATGGTCGATCCCCGCGACAAACACGCCGCATCCCCCTGATTTTCGAGACCTTGTGAATACAACCGAATTTTGTTCCCTGCCGTTAAAACCCGCCCTGCTGGAAAATATTGCATCCCTGGGTTATCTGAGCCTGACTCCGATCCAGGCCCAGAGCCTGCCGTCGATTTTGGAAGGAAAAGACGTCATCGCCCAAGCCAAGACCGGCAGCGGTAAGACCGCCGCGTTCGGCATCGGCCTGTTGTCGCGGCTGGACTTGAGCAATTTTAAAGTCCAGGCGATGGTGATTTGCCCGACGCGCGAGTTGGCCGATCAGGTTTGCAAGGAAATCCGCCAACTGGCCCGCTTCACCCAAAACATCAAGGTGCTGGCCTTGTGCGGCGGCACGCCGTTTGCGCCTCAGCGCGGCTCGCTGGAGCACGGCGTGCATGTGGTGGTCGGCACGCCGGGCCGCTTGCAGGAGCATCTGCAAAAACACAGCTTGCGGTTGGAACATTTGAAAGTGCTGGTGCTGGACGAAGCCGACCGGATGCTGGACATGGGCTTTGCCGACGTCATCAGCGATGTGATTTCCCATGCGCCAAGCCACCGCCAAACCCTGCTGTTCTCCGCAACGTATGCCGAGCCGATTCGGGCCATGAGCCAACACTTTCAGTTCAAACCGGTGTCAATCAGCGTCGAAACCAGCCATCGCGACAACGACATCGAGCAGCGCTTTCATCGAATCGACAAGACTAAGCGGCTGAATGGTTTGGGCTATCTGTTGGCCTATCACCGGCCGGAATCGACAGTGGTATTTTGCAATACCAAACGCGAATGCCAGGACGTGGCCGACATGCTGGTCCACTGCGGTTTTTCGGTACAAGCCCTGCATGGCGATCTGGAGCAAAAGGATAGGGATCAAGTCTTGGTGCGCTTCGCCAACCAGAGCTGTTCGATCTTGGTCGCTACCGACGTGGCGGCCAGGGGCCTGGATATAAAAGACCTGCAAGCGGTGATCAATTACGAGCTGCCGTTCGATCCCGAAGTCTACGTGCACCGGATCGGCCGCACCGGCCGGGCCGGCGCCAAGGGCTTGGCGTTAAGCTTGGTTGCCGACGCCGAGCAGAGCCGGGTCAAAGCCATCGAGGACTACATGAACGCAAGCGCGCGATGGGAAGACATCGCGCCGTTCCGGCTCGACCGCGAGGACCGCTTCGAGCCGCCGATGGAAACCTTGTGGATAGACGGCGGCCGCAAGGATAAGATGCGGCCCGGCGATATTCTGGGTGCCTTGACCGGCGCCGGCGGCATAGCCGGCGGCGAAGTCGGTAAAATCGACGTATTCGACAAGCAAGCTTACGTGGCGATCAAACGCGACAGCGCCGACCAGGCACTGGCATGTTTGCGCAAAGGCAAGATCAAGG
>NZ_JBYMAP010000188.1:0-7969 GCF_057766305.1 Methylomonas sp. BG-2
GTCTTGCCACAATTCCGCCGCCGCCTTCCAACCGGTGATCGCGGTTTCCACGGCACTGTCGCAAATGACCCCGTCAAAATCCAGCGCGTAAATGATTGAATCACTCATGACCAAGCCCGCCTAAATCAGATTTATCCGCAGCGGCCCATCAGCCGAGCGGCAATAATCCGTTCATCGCCCGCGCGCGCCACCGGAAACAGCGCGAGGTGGCCGACCGCCTCGCGCCCGTTCACCCGGACGGTCGCCGGGTCGAGATTGCAACCGAGGTTTAGGTTTTGCCGCTGCTTTCGGCTTGGCTTTAGGCTGGGACTTGGTGGAAACCGGTTCCAGCGACACTGTTTCATAGCCTGTGTCGGCGACGCGGGGAATCGGTTTTTTTAGAAGTTTTTCAATTGCCGCCAATAGTTGCGCTTCTTCCGCATCGACCAACGAGATCGCCTGACCTTCCGCGCCGGCCCGGCCTGTGCGCCCTATCCGGTGCACATAATCCTCGGCCACTTGCGGTAGATCGTAATTGACGACATGCGGTAATTGGTCGATATCGAGTCCACGAGCGGCAATGTCGGTCGCCACCAGTGCCGTGATCGCGCCGTTTTTAAAATCGTCCAGCGCGCGAGTCCTGGCACCCTGGCTCTTGTCGCCGTGCAAGGCCGCGCAACGTATGCCGTCCTTGATCAGCTGCTTGCACAAGCGATCGGCACCGTGCTTGGTGCGCACGAATACCAGTACCTGCTGCCATCGGCCGTCGCCAATCAAATGAGCCAGCAATTCGCGCTTGGATTCGCGCTTGATGCCGTAAACCAACTGCGACACGGTTTCCGCCGCCGAATTACGCTTGGTAACGGCAATCTCGACCGGATCGTTCAACAGCTGTTCGGCTAGCGTGCTGATCTCCGGCGAATACGTTGCCGAAAACAACAGGTTCTGGCGCCGCGCCGGTAACAATTGGATAATTTTGCGGATGTCGCGGATAAAGCCCATATCCAGCATCCGGTCGGCTTCGTCGAGCACGAAATACTCGATTTGCGACAGGTCCGCATAGCCTTGCTGGATTAAATCCAACAACCGACCCGGCGTTGCAACCACAATATCGGTTCCGCGCTGTAATTTCTGGATTTGGGGTTTAATGCTGACGCCTCCGAAAATCGCTTCCGCGAAAAACGGCAGATGCTTGCCGTAAGCACAAACGCTTTCGTAGACCTGCAGGGCCAGTTCGCGGGTCGGCGTTAGAATCAACACCCGGATCGGCCGGGGTTTTTTCCGCACCGGCGATTGTTGCAGCAATTGCAACAATGGCAACGTAAAGCCTGCGGTTTTGCCGGTGCCGGTTTGAGCGCCGGCCAACACGTCCCGCCCCTGCAACACCACAGGGATCGCTTGCTCCTGAATCGGCGTGGGAGTTTCGTAACCTTGTTCGGCAACGGCGCTAAGAATTTGCTCGGATAGGCCGAGTTCTGAAAATAACATGAGTTAACCTTATGCTGATTCCGTCATATAATTCGGGAAAATTTTTAAAAAATTGAGGGCATGGCAACCATGTCCAAAATACGTCTATATTTAGTCTGTAATTTTATGACCCGAGGAAGGACGCCCTTCATCACTCAGCAGGAGCCAAACGATGAAATCCGAGAAGCGCAATCACCTTAGAGTAAGGCCTAGAGGCTTGCAGGCAGGTATCGTTTTCAACCCCACGACAGCCAAGGAACTGGCGTTCGAGGCCGACATCCTCGATATCAGCTACAGCGGCATTCGCGTCCGGCTCCGCAAGCCGCTCGCAGACGACATCGTCGGCAAAATCAAGATTACGATGATCTTGCCGGAATCGGGCACGCCGTTCAGCGTGCATGGCGTTCTCAAACATCAGCACAGCGAATCCGAATGCGGCCTGCATTACATCGACCATGTCGAGGGTTCTATTGACGATCTGATGTTCGAGTGCGTCGAACTCGACGAAAGCACCGTTTTGATCAAAACCAACTAAATCACCGTCCGGCGCGATCCGGCTCAAGCGGTAATCACGAAACGGACCGCATCCAGGCGCAATTGCGCGTCCTGTATGCTCTCGTGCGACAACATCGTCATTTCCTTGAGTTGTTCGATCTCGGCATCCTTGATCGCCGGATTGACTTTTTTCAGCCTGACCATCCGCTTGATTTCACCAGTCAACGCCGTCACCATTCGATTGGTGGCTTCGGCGATCAACTGCTGGGCCTGACCACCGGCATGTTGCTCCGCCACTTTGATCATTTCCTGAATATGCTGGCGCTGGCTGTTCAAAAACTGACTGATTTGGGCCTTCTCGAACTGATCGCCGGTTTCGATCAGACTGTCATGGCTGACCGATGCCGTTAGATCCATTTTGTTCTGGTCTATCAAAACCCGAATCGGCGTATGCGGCAAAAACCGGCCGATTTGCAACTCGGCGGGCGCGCTGCATTCCAGCACAAACAGCAATTCCAACAAAAACTGGCCAGCCTTCAACCCCGCATGCCTGACCACGCTGACCGCCGCATTGCCAGTCTCGCTGGACAACACCAAATCCATCGCCGCCAAGACCATCGGATGTTCGGCGGTCAAAAACAACATGTCCTCGCGCGCCAGTGCAATATCCCGTGCCACCGTTACGGTCAAGCCGTCGTCCTGCAACATCGGAAAATGCGAGATACGCAGGTTTTCGCTAGGCCGGAGAATATGACAGGCCTTGGAATGGTACTCAACGTCAACCCCGTAGCAATCGAAAATATCCTCCAGATACGGCCACAAACTGCCGTCGGTTTCGCTGGCTTGAATCGCTTCGACCAATTGCCGGGCCGGCTCAGGGCGGCAGGAGTTCAGTTCCAGCAGCAAATCGCGACCTTTTTGCAATTCCGCTTCGAGGCGCGCATTCATTTGGCGGGTTTCGTCGATCAATGCATCGACCATCGCCCGATCGCGACTGCCCAGCGCGGCGGCCAACGAACCGCTCAAGGCTTTGGCCACCAGCGAGGCCGCCGAGACGTTGTGTCGAAACGCATTCAAACCTTCGTCGTACCAACGAAACAACACCTCGCGCGCACTGCCGACCACATAGGGAATGTGGATCTGAATAACATGCTTTTGACCGATCCGATCCAAACGACCAATGCGCTGCTGCAGCAAGTCGGGGTTTTCCGGCAAATCGAACAGCAACAGATGCCGCACGAATTGAAAGTTACGGCCTTCGCTGCCGATCTCCGAACACAACAGGACCTGCGCCCGACTGTCTTCATCGGCAAAGAATGCCGCCGCGCGGTCGCGTTCGACGATACTCATGCCTTCGTGAAACACCGCCGCGGTATGTCCGACGTGGTGCCGCAATATTTGCTCCAGCTGAACCACGGTGTCGGCGCGGTGGCAAATCAACAAGGCCTTCTCGTCGCCGAGGGTCTTCAAGGTTTCCACCAGCCAAAACAGATACGGGCTGTCGGCGAGTTCGGCGGTTTCCGCGCCGACAAGCGGATAGCCGTAACGCTCCCGGTCCGGAAACCCCTTGACCGTATGCCGGGAGTTTCTGAACAGGATCCGACCGGTGCCGTGGTGATCCAACAGCAACTTGATCAATTCCTCGCGGGCGCCGGACCCGCTATCGTTGACTTGCTTCAGCCATGCTTCGGCATTGTCGTGCTTCAACAACTCGCCTAACTCGGCTTGCTCGGACGGGTTTAACGGCTCGCCGGAAATCAACCGGTTCGCCAGTTGCGCCACCGGCTCGAAATGCTTTTCGTCTTGCAGATATTGCGCAAAGCTGTAGAAGCGATCGGGATCGAGCAGTCTTAAGCGGGCGAAGTGGCTTTCCTTGCCCAATTGCTCCGGTGTCGCGGTCAACAACACCAATCCCGGCACGGTTTGCGCCAACTGCTCGACGAAACGGTACTCGGCACTCGGCGCGGTTTCGTTCCATTCCAAATGATGCGCCTCATCGACGACGACCATGTCCCAGCCGGCCGCCAACGCTTGTGGCTGGCGGTCGGGAAAGTCAGCGAAAAACTGTTGGCTGCACAGTATCAATTGCTCGTTTTGAAACGGATTGCCGTCGTCGTTGAACGACATGCAACGGGTTTCGTCGAACAGACTGAAACGCAGATTGAAACGCCGCAACATTTCGACCAACCATTGGTACATCAGGCTTTCGGGTACCAAAATCAACACCCGTTCGCTCAGGCCGTTAATCAGACGGTGTTGTATGATCAAGCCGGCTTCTATGGTTTTACCCAAACCGACTTCATCGGCCAGCATAATGCGCGGCGCGGCGCGGTTAGCGGCCTGATGCGCGATATACAATTGATGGGGAATCAACGCGGCGCGCGCGCCTTGCAGCCCCTTGACCGCCGATTGTTGATGGCGTTGCTGGCGCAACCAGGTTTCGTAACGCAGCAAATACCAGGCGGTTGGGTCGAACTGGCCGGTGAACAATCGATCCTGCGGCTTGTTGAATTGAATATGGTGGTTGAGTTCCATCTCGTCGATTTGCTGCAATCCGCCGTCTTCGTCGACGCCGATATAGGTCAACAGCCCGGCGTGCTCGTCCACCTGCCGCACGTTGATCTTGACGTATTCCACCGATTCGACGGTATCGCCCTCGGCAAACCTTACCCGCGTCAACGGCGCATTGTCACTGGCATAGACCCGCCGATCGCCGGTCGCCAAGAACAGCACGGTAACGCGATTGTATTCGGCTTCCAATACCATGCCTAAGCCGAGTTCCGATTCGGTGTTGCTAATCCAGCGTTGGCCGGGAATAAATTCGTTCATTGATGATCATTGTCTGTCTGTTATGTCGAACGCCAGCCGCCTATGAGCGATGTACCCAAGGCCCACGGTATTCATCCCCATTCAACAATCAGGCTGGCTTTCGAACTTTACCGAAATCATGGTTAAATCCGTTCAGCAAGCTCTCACTCGAAAACAGGACACCGTGATGCCGAAACCGATTACACCTTTGATTGCCGCCGATATTCTGATCGAACTGATCGACCACCCCCAGCGCCCCTTCGTGCTGATCGAGCGGAAATATCCGCCTTACGGCTGGGCTGTACCGGGCGGTTTTGTCGATGTCGGTGAAACGGTCGAACAGGCTGCGGTGAGGGAAGCCGCGGAGGAAACCGGTCTGGAGGTCCGTCTGACCGCGTTGCTGGGTATTTATTCCAATCCGCAACGCGATCCACGCAATCACACCGCAACGGCGGTTTACATCGCTGAAGCCCATGGTTCGCCAGCAGCGGCCGACGACGCCAAAAATTGCGGTTTGTTTACCTTTGACGATTTGCCGGCGATCTTGGCCTTCGATCACGCCTTGGTCATCGCCGACTACCGCCATTATAAACTGACCGGCGAATTAGCGCCGCTAAGAATATAAGCGGGCGCTGATTCGAATGAATCGCCCGCCGCGCGGCCGAAAAAACTCAGCTTTTCAAACCCAATACGTCCTGCATATCGTAAAGGCCACTAGGTTTGTCGGCCAGCCAGACGGCGGCGCGCACCGCGCCGTTGGCGAAGGTCATCCTGCTGCTGGCTTTATGAGTGATTTCGACGCGTTCGCCTTCGTCGGCAAACATCACGGTATGCTCCCCGACGATATCGCCGGCCCGTATCGTTGAAAATCCGATGGTTTTGCGGTCGCGGGCACCGGTCTCGCCCTCCCGGCCGTAAATAGCGCAGTCCTTTAAATCCCGACCCAGCGCCGCCGCGACGACTTCACCCATCCGCAACGCGGTACCGGACGGCGCGTCGATCTTATGCCGGTGGTGGGCTTCAATCACTTCGATGTCGGTGTAATCGCCCATCACCTTCGCGGTCATTTCCAGCAATTTCAACGACAGATTGACACCGACACTGAAATTGGGCGCCATGACGATTGCGATATCCCGCGCCGCCTCGGCAATCGCCGCTTTTTGGCTCTCGCTAAACCCGGTGGTACCGATAACGAGTTTTTTCCCGGCTTGCCGGCAGACATCCAGGTAGGCCATCGTCGCATCCGGCCGGGTAAAATCGATCAACGCGTCGAAACAATCAACGACCGCCGCCAAATCGTCGCCAACCGGCACCCCGGACACCGAAACGCCGGCCATTTCGCCGGCGTCCCTACCTATCGCCAGACTGTCGGGCCGGGAGACCGCGACCGTCAATTCGGCCTGCGGCGCGGCTAACGCCGCTTTCAACAAACACAAACCCATGCGCCCGGAAGCACCCACCACGCCAATACGCATCGCCATCATCCCGTCAACTTGTCGAAAAAGCTTTTCACTCCATCCATCCAGCTATGTTCCTGCGGGCTGTGCTGTTTGCCGCCGCCGCTGAGAGACACCTGCAATTGCTCGATCAAAGCCTGCTGATCTTTAGTTAAACGCACCGGCGTTTCGATCTGCACCCGGCACAACAAGTCACCGATGGCTCCCCCGCGTACCGGCTTGACGCCCTTTCCGCGCAAGCGGAACATTTTGCCGGTCTGAGTTTCCGGCGGAATTTTCAACATGACCTTGCCGTCCAGCGTCGGCACTTCCAACTCCCCACCCAAACAGGCGGTTGGAAAGCTGATCGGCACTTCGCAGTACAAATTCGCGCCGTCGCGGGTAAAAATCGGATGTTCCTTAACCTGAACTTGCACATATAAATCGCCGGACGGACCGCCGTTTAAACCGGCTTCGCCCTCGCCGGCCAAACGTATCCGATCGCCGGTATCGACGCCGGCCGGAACCTTGACCGACAGCGTTTTGGTTTCCTGAACCCGGCCCTGACCGTAGCATTTCGGACAGGGGTCCTTGATTTGCTTGCCGGTGCCGTGACAGGTCGGACAGGTTTGCTGCACCGAGAAAAAGCCTTGCTGCATGCGGACTTGGCCGTGGCCGTGGCAAGTCGAACAGGTGACCGGGCTGCTACCTTTTTTAGCGCCGCTACCATTACACTCGCCGCAAGCGACCAGCACAGGCACCTTGACGGTCGCCTCGGTACCGCCAACCGCTTCTTCCAATGTCAGCTCCAGGTTATAACGCAAGTCGGCACCGCGCTGCACGCTGCTGCGCTGCCGTCCGCCCCCGCCGCCGAATATGTCGCCGAACACATCGCCGAAGATGTCGCTGAAGCTTTCCGCCCCGCTGAAACCGCCGCGGCCGCCGCCCATCGAAGGGTCCACGCCGGCATGGCCGAACTGATCGTAGGCCGCCCGCTTCTTCGAATCGGACAATATTTCGTACGCCTCCTTAATCTGCTTGAATTTCTTCTCGGCGTCTTCCGGATTGTCCTTGTTGCGGTCGGGATGATACTTCATCGCCATTTTGCGATAGCTCTTTTTGATCTCGGCTTCGCTGGCGTTGCGATCGACTTCCAACAGTTTGTAAAAATCTTCTTTTGCGGCCATTTTAAATTAGGAAGTTTTTATTGCTTCTTATTAAAGTTATTCTGTCAACTAAAACGTTCGGAAACATTTTCCAATAATCGTTTTCCATGAATCACGGCGATCACAATAATGTGCCTTTCATCAACCTTATAAACCAGTCGATAGCTGTATACAAAACGTTCTCGGATTTTTTCATCACCAATTTCCGGCACAATTCTGCCAATCTCGACAGTCTCCGGGATTCGTTTAGCCGTCCCCAATACTCTCCGAACGACCGAACGAGCATAAAACAACGAATCCCTGGCGATGTAGTCTCTAATCGAATTTAAATCTTCGATAGCCTCGGGAGACCAAATCAATCCCCGAGCCATTGTTCAAACTGCTTTTCGACTTCTTCATGAGGAACAGCACCCTCGGTTTCCGCTCTGGTTATTCCCTGCTGGATTTTAGCAATCACATACAAATGGTATTGAATATCTTCATAACTGCTTTTTTCAGGCAGTTTGTTAAGTAACTTCCTGACTTCTGAAACGGCCGTTTGCATATCTACCTCGTAAAAACAAAAAGGTACGGGTGCGCAACATAAATGACTTATCTTGACAATCGCTTTCTTCAGGC
>NZ_JBYMAP010000189.1:0-7951 GCF_057766305.1 Methylomonas sp. BG-2
CGGCGGCGGCCTTCCCGACAACCGGTGTCTGAAGGCATGCTGCCTGCGGGATGACTGGCGTCGAGTCGGGACAGCCGAGCAGGCTTTAGTCGGCGGCTGACTTGGCGGGTTTTGTCGCAAATTCGCTAGGGCGCCGCCGGGATTGTCGCCAAAATCACTAACACGCGGGCCGATGGAGTCTTTGCCGGTTCGCGCGCCGCTGGCGCGGACGTCGGTTGCCGCGATCGAAAAATCAAAGGTTTTTCAATGAACAATACCAATGCCGCCACCGGGTTTTCAGAGGGTTAGGCCGTTTGTCGGTTCCGGACCAAGCCTGGTTTAAATTTTGCTTTGTTGATGGTGGACTGCTAACTGGGGTTTAAAGATGAACAAGATTGGAATTTTCTACGGGACCGAAAAAGGCATGACCGAGATGATGGCTCAGGTGATGTACCGCGTGTTGGGTGACGAGATTGCCAGCGAGCCGGTCAACGTCAACCGGGCGACAGTGGGGCAATTGCTCAGTTACAAGGCTTTGATTCTGGGCATGCCCAGTTACGGGGTCGGCGAAATCCCCGGCCGGACCACCGGTAGCGAGGAAGGCAACTGGGAAGAGTTTTTATATCGTCTGGACGAGGCCGATTTGTCCGGCAAGCGCGTCGCGCTATTCGGCCTGGGCAACCAGCAAAAATACTACGCCCGCTTTGCCGGCTCCCTGATTCATTTGTATCACCATGTCGCCGGCTACGGTGCCGAAGTGGTCGGTGCCTGGAGCACGGAAGGCTATCAATTCACCCATTCCAACTCCGTGGTTGACGGCAAATTTGTCGGACTGGTGCTCGATCACCATACCCAACCGGAAATGACCAAGGGCCGGATTCTGGACTGGCTGGATCAAATCAAGCCCGCCTTGCTGGAGAAGCTGAATTAGGGGCTTCGCCGCTTTGTCGTCGTCGGTCCGCAAGGGATACGCGAGCATCGCAAATAAAACCTGACTTTTTCTCGACTCCGGCCAATACTTGTGACGTGTGCGTCATTCAAATCGCGGAGTCGAAGACATGAGTTTCGTCGAGATTTACTTCAACAGCTCGCTGCAAAACGTGGTCGAAATTGGCGATCAGGCTTGCAGCATCGGCCGGGCCAGCTATAACCACGTTTCGATTGGCAACAAGGGCGTTTCTCTGGTGCACGCCGCGATCTCCAAACAAGGCGACGCCTGGTGGCTGGAGGATATGAACAGCACCAACGGCACTTATTTGAACGGCAAGCGGATCGAGGGTCGGCAACGACTTCAATTTGGCGATGTCATCTCGCTGGGCAAGCACGAGCTGAAATTCGTGGCCCAGCCCAATGCCGCCAACAGCGGCCTTGGTCAAGCGCAAGCCGACGATTTCGACAGAACCTTGCTGGTCAATCCCGCGTCCGGTCCAGCCGGCAACGCGCCCGGAACCGGCGATTACGCGTTGCTGATGCGCGGCGAGGCCCGCAATATCAACAAGCTGCTGTTAAATCGGGATTATTACTCGATCGGCAAAGGAACCCAGTGCAACGTCCGCGTGGGCGGCTGGTTTACGCCCAAGCTGATCGCCGAAATCATCCGCCTCGGCGACCATTACTATCTGACGCCGGTCGTCAAAAAGCACATCCGTTTGAACGGGCGGGAAGTCGGGCATCAGGTCCGTTTGAGCAACGACGACAATATCGCCATCAAACAGGTATTGTTGAAGTTCGTCGAGCAATGACTTCGACTCATTGGCACAGCAAAATCACCGAGATGTTGTCGGTCCCGCCGTTGGCGTTAGCGGCATCGACCAATGCGCCGGCCTTGGCCGGCAGATTGTCGCGGTTCAAACCGCTCAGCAAATCGGCGATTTCGCCGTCCTCCAGCATGCCGGTCAGACCGTCGGAACACAACAGGAAGCTGTCGCCGACGGCAATGTCCACGATTTGCACGTCCGGGGCTATCGTCGGTTTGGGACCGATGGCCTGATATAGCCGGTTGGTGGGTGGCGCCTCGCCGACCCGGCCGGCGTCCAGCCATTGCCGGTACAGCGAATGGTCCTCGGTCAAAGCTTGCAGCGCATTGCCGCGCAGCCGATACAAGCGGCTGTCGCCGACGTGAAAAACCTGCATTTTTGCCGCGCCGCGCGCCAAGCGGCAACCGACCAGCGTGGTGCCGATGCCATGGCCGTCCGCCGCGCCGCGAGCTTGATTGTCGAGGTACAGTGTCCGATTGGCTTCTTGGAGCACGTCGGCCAGCAAATCCAGTTGCCGGTCCAGACCATCCCGATTCGCGACGTCGCGGCGCTTGAACCAACGTCCGAACCAGCCCGGCGCGGATTGCTCGGCGTCCGCCGGCAAATAGCGGCAGATCAAGTCGTTGACGCTGACGATTACCCGCCGGCTGGCGACATCGCCCTGACCGTGCCCGCCCATGCCGTCGGCCAACAAGCACAAGCCGGCGGCGGCATTCAACGCGATCGCGTCCTCGTTCGCCGCGCGCGCCAGACCGGGGTCGCTGAGCCCGTAGGCGTAATAACTTTCCAATAAGCGCGTTACCGTCATCATGGCTTCCATCGTTAAATTGCAGGGCGAGATAGCAACCGCGTTAGAGTTTGGCGTAAAGTGCGTCTCGACATCAAAAAGTGGTCGCAACCGGCCGACTTGTCAAGCGTTGGCGCCACAGTCGGCCTTCCGTGGCCGCCCCATGCGCCGGCGGCGAATTTTTTTCCGGGCCATGTCGATTTCCGCCAAGCCGGTTCGACTAGTCCACGCAAACCCTTTTATCCCAACCCTTTATCCCAACCCTTTATACCAACCAGGAGTCATACGATGAGCAAGCCAGTCAACCCCATTCCCGACGGTTACCACAGCGTCACGCCCTATTTGACCGTCGAAGACGCCGCGGCGGCGTTGGCGTTTTACCAACAAGCCTTCGGCGCTCAGGAGTTCATGCGACTGACGATGCCGGACGGCAAGATCGGCCACGCCGAGTTTACGATCGGCGTTTCGCATTTCATGATTTCCGACGAATATCCGAACGCCGGTTCGGCGTCGCCGACCAAGTTGGGCGGTACCGCGGTCAAGCTGCATTTATACGTTAACGATGTCGATGCCAGCTTCGCTCAGGCCGTCGCCGCCGGCGCCATTCCGGCGATGCCGCCGGCCGATCAGTTTTGGGGCGACCGGATGGGCGTGCTGGTCGACCCATTCGGCCATCAGTGGATGTTGGCGACCCATGTCGAAGACGTTGACGGGAGCGAATTCCAGTCACGGATGGACGCGCTGTTCGCCGCTGGCGGCGGTTGTGCCTGAGGCGACGATGGCGACGATCACACCGTTTTTGTGGTTCGACGATCAAGCCGAACAGGCGATGAATTTCTATTTGTCGGTATTTACGCAGGCCAGGGTGCTGAATGTTAACCGTTATCCGGCCGGTGCGCCTTTGCCGGAGGGTACGCTGATGACCGCCAGCTTCGAACTGAACGGTCAGGCCTTTGTCGCGTTGAACGGCGGGCCGATGTTCACGTTCAACCAAGCGATCTCTTTCGTCATTCATTGCGAATCCCAACAGGAAGTCGATGACTACTGGGAAAAACTGTCGGCGGAAGGCCGGCCCGGCCAATGCGGCTGGTTGACCGACCGATTCGGCGTACCTTGGCAAATTACGCCAACCGTTCTCGGCCGCCTGCTCAGCGACCCCGATCCGGGCAAAGCCGCCAGGGTCATGCAAGCGATGCTGCGGATGAGCAAAATCGACATTGCCACGCTGGAGCGCGCCGCCGCGGACGCTTGAGACGCCCTACCCCAGCCACGGAGGACGCGCCAGCCGGGTTAGGCCCAGCGCGCTTGCCGTATTGATGTTTTTAAATTGGAGAAACCCGATGACCGCTTTCGATCCGCAACTCGACCTGACCTTTGAACGCATCACCGACCTGCCGAGGGATAAAATCTGGCAAGCCTGGACCGTGCCTGAGCATTTGTTGCCTTGGTTTTGCCCGCTACCCTGGAAAACCGTGGCTTGCGAAATCGATTTAAGACCCGGCGGCGCGTTCCGGACCACGATGCGCTCCCCGGAAGGCGAGGAATTTCCGCATCTCGGTACTTACCTGGAAATCGTCGAAAACCGCCGCCTGGTTTGGACCAATGCGTTGTTGCCCGGCTTTCGGCCGAAACGGTTCAGCGCCGGGGCTGAACCCGCAGCCTGCGGCGATTTTGCGATGACGGGCATCATCGAGCTCAGCGATCACCCGCAAGGCACGCTTTACCAAGCCACGGTGTTGCATGCCGACGCGGCCGGGCGCGATCAGCATGCCGCGATGGGTTTCGAGGACGGCTGGGGCAAGGCGTTCGAGCAATTGGCGGCTTACCTGAAAACGGGCTGAAGCCGATTGATTTCACCGGCGCCGAAGCCTATCGGTACCGGCCAATTCGGCTTGTTTCAATCATCACCCAGGAATTCGATATGAGTAATCCCACGTTGCGTCACGGTACATTTAGCTGGTGCGAATTGTTAACCAGCGATCCGGAAGCCGCGAAAGGCTTTTACGCCAACTTGTTCGCCTGGACGCTGGAGCCGGCGCCGAACGCGCCGCCGGGCGTCGATTATTCGATTGCCAAGCTCGACGGCGAACCGGTGGCCGGCGTGATGGCGATCCCGCCCGGCGCGGCCGGCATGCCGGCGCATTGGGGCAGTTATATCACCGTAAACGATGTTGATGCCACGGTAGCGCGGGCCACCGGATTGGGCGCCAGCGTGTGCGTGCCGCCGCAGGATATTCCCGAGCTGGGCCGCTTCAGCATGTTGCAAGACCCGCAAGGCGCGGTGTTCGGCATCATCAGCTATTTGCCGACGCATTGCGGATAAGCGCGGCCGACATGAGGGTAAGCGGCCAATCAATAATGTGCGTTTTCCAGGAGTGCCGGAGTAGTCCGGCACCGGTTGATTTCCATCCAAAAGTAAAGCTTGCGGCGGCCTTGGGATATTCCTCCACGACCCTTTGACCCAGGCTACACAGGTGGACTACTGAGGTACGGGCCGAATAGCTCGGCCCGCCGAGGTCGGAACATCCAGCGCACGGGCTAGGTGCTCCGGTAATCCAATCGATTTACGCGATACGACGCCGGCCTAGCGAAGCACCGGTCAGGCCGATCAAGCCGGACAGAAAGGGCCAAATGGCGGCCGGCAACGGCACGCCGGAGACGTTGGTCGAACTGCTGATTGCCGCGCTGCTAGCTGCCTGGGCGTAAAAACTGTAAGTCTCGCCGTCGGCAACCACGACAGGCAAGTAGAGAGTACCGGTTTTTCGTTCGGAATGTGCCGTGCCACTCGGGGATGCCGGGAACAGTAGCTCAAAAGCGAGATGGTTGCTGTTGCTGGATGAGGTGGCTTTCGCGGCGCCCATGGTAGCGCTGGCGGTCGCGTTGGAGCTAGGTGAGTAGCCTTCCGGGTAAAATTCGATGGCTATTGAATATTCAACTGAAAACAGAATCAAGCCGCTACCGGACACAGTGAATTCACCATGTCGAATCGCCGAGGCGGTGGCGTTGCTGCCGCCTGTCGGATTCACATCGCTGGCGTTGGCCGAAATGGCGTCCGCGGCGATTTCAGCCCATGCCTGAGTCGAAGAGCCGCCGGCGCTCGATAGCGAACCGGTTCCCCAATCGGGCACAAAATCGGTTTGTGAAAAATCCGGCCCGGAGGTGATCGCCGAGGTACTTGCCGAATAACTGCTGTTTATCCAGGTCAGCGTCGGCGTACCGGCGCCTAGACTGATCGTGGAAACCGAAAACGTGCTCCAGTCGAGCGACGCGCCGGCCGAGGCGGAAGCTGCGAGCGCACTGTTTGACAGACATGGAATGGATAATGCCAAGATTAACCAATTAGCGTGGTGCATGATTTTCTCCTTAAATTGCTGTAGTAATAACTTTTCGCGGATCAAGCCGATTTTGGATTTCACCGGCAATTGGCAAGCAATAATAAATCCGGTTGGTAGCTTATTTTCAATTGGCTGTTTTACAAAGGATTTTTTATTCATATAAATTCCATGAGAAAACTGTTGTAAAAATATTCGACGTAGGTTTGCCGTTTTGCGAAAAATACCAAATGACCGCCCTAATGACTCCCGCTTGGTGATTTATTCTTAAGGGAGAGCCGAGAGCTACAACGATAATTCGCCGAATATTCGGTAGAGCCGTAAACTCGGTTCCGGGGCTAATGTCGCGAACTTTGAGAAGGCCCATTGATTCCGCCAATTGTGTTGGTGGCTAAGCGGTGCCGGCGCCAGGAATTTGCTCCGGCCCTTTGCCTCTGCAATAGTTCGGTGGATGAACTACCAAGCTGATGAGCCAGCTAAAGCGTTCATGGAAGGCCATGACCCCGGCGTCTTGGCCCTAGCTTCAGCTTCGATAGTCGGTGCGGCGACGGTATCGCCTTTCCGGTGGAAAGCGGGGTAGAGGCTGACTAAATGCCTTTTCCACGACCTCGGCAACCGGCTTGTTTCAAAACCCACAGTCTGTCGGCTTTTCGGTGCTTGATGGGCGGCTAATTGCCGAATGCTGACGCGAGCGAATTGGCGTCAAAACGCTGTTAAGCCGCGCTTGGCGGGCATTCCGCGAGCAGGAATCGGTTTGGTATTTATCTTGCTGCCCTACCGAAACAGTCTTGTTAATTCGCCAATTAGGTAAAGACCATGCAGCAAGATCCGTGGCCGGAGGAAGAAGAACTTTGGGTGATTTGGAATGGTTCGCTCGGCATCGTCGATACCGTGACCATCGGCCAAATCGAAGCCGTTGCGCGGGGCAGGAGCGCGTGGCTGGAAGAGCCTTACGACATGGTCGGCCCGTTTAACCTCGACGAGTTGGAGGCCAACGGTTGGATAGACTTCGAAGCCTGTACCGTGATGTCCCGGCAAAAGTGGCGGGACGATCAAGTGGCGTTGCGCCGGGAGTCGTTAAAACTGCGCCGCGCGGCTCAGGAAAGATTGTTCGAGTATCAGGCCCGGCATAACCAGGGCCGATTTCGCCAGCCGGTCTACGACCGTCCACTCGGTGACCAGCGCCATCGCGAGGCCTTGAATCTGCCGCTTGACGGCGTGCTGGAGGCCTCTCAAATTAAAGCCGCGTTTCGTCGGCTCGCCCAAAAAACCCATCCCGATGTCGGCGGCAGTCACGAGCAATTTATTCGGATTACCGAAGCGCGTAACGCCTTGCTGGAGCGAGCGTTGTAAACGAGAGCGCCGAATTGCGAACGGACAGCGCTTCAAGAGAAACCGCCGCGATCCCATCGGCACTTTAACGGCCGAGCTGTTTAATGGTAGGAAAGGAAACAAAACGAGGGCGTAACCACCCGAAAACGCGGGCCGAACGCATCCAACGGGCGTAACCCGTCAAGCTGTCGAGATGCGATCCGTGGCCTTATGGGCTTATGTTTTAGCCATGGGTACTGAAACGGCTGGACTTTTCTTCGTCGTCAAAAATCGGTTCGCCTCTACCCATCACCGAATCGCGGCCCGAGGCCACGAGTTTGGTCAACGGCACGGCAGTCTCGCCGGTAAATTTGAGTTGATCCAGCGCGGCTTGCAGCAATTCCAAAGCCACATCGTAAACTTCGTCCACGGGTTGCAACCTTAGAAAGTGAGAATGCGCCGGACAAAGCATGGTTAAGCGCGGCGTTCCGTCGTCATCGCCCACGATATTACCGTTCATCAGCGCGCCCAAAAAAGCGAAATCGCGATTGTTGACCAAACTCGGTTTGGCATTGCCACGGGCGAAGGCTGCGGTAAATGCCTGGTCGGCAAGCATAGATAACGTTTCCGGTTCGACGGATTCGGTCGATAGCAACGCGCTCAACAGGTTCCTTAACGACACCACTTGGTCGGCTAACGGCCGGTCGTAAAAATAGCGGTTAATGCGGAAGTCATCGCGCATTTTGGCGTACCAGACCGCGACCAGTTCACCGAGCTGTTGATCG
>NZ_JBYMAP010000190.1:0-7892 GCF_057766305.1 Methylomonas sp. BG-2
AATGCCGTCGATCGCGACCCAAGCCGCTCCTACAACGTAATCCCAACGCCAACCATCAACCGAAGGCGGAGCTTTTGCCGTGATCGATGGCGTCCCGACACCGGGATCTCCGCAAGTTGCCGAGCGACTTTCATAGTGCTTTCAGCGGCTAAACGCTTGGCTTCCTTGACAGTTGGACGACATTGAACCTTTGCAAAAATTCCAAGCGACTCAATCCCTATTCTTTCCTGGCCGAGCGATTGGCGCCCTGCCAGGAAACCGCGTCAACGAATCTCGAATGCTAGGAAATGCTCGTCCGCTTGATGGTGCGTAGCGATTACCTCGGCAACCTTGGCCAGTAGCGGTCCCTTGTGGCACCAGGCCACCAGCTTTTGCAAATCCTCCGGATCGCCGCTGGCGACAATTTCCACGGAACCGTCAGCCAAGTTGCGAACGAAGCCGGATAGATTGAGCTTTACCGCCTGCTTCTGGGTATAGGCCCGAAAATAGACGCCCTGCACCCGGCCTTTAACGATGATATGCACACAATCCGTCATCGGCTGATCCTCCAGCAATAATGAATTTTTTGGTCGCGGGCGAAATCGTCCGGGATCGTGGCCGCAGTTATATCTTCGAAGTGCAGACCGGCCAAAGCCTCGCGGTCCAATTTGAAACGGCGGAAGTTGGTCGAGAAATACAAAACCCCGCTGGGCGCCAGTAAGGCCGCGGCGTTTTTCAGCAACGCGACATGATCGCTTTGGATATCGAAGGCCTCGTCCATTTTCTTGGAGTTGGAAAAGGTCGGCGGATCGAGAAAAATCAGGTCGAATTGCGGCCGGTTTTTTAACGCCGCTTGCTCGGCCAGCCATTTTGGGCAATCCGCCCGCACCAGTTTATGGTCGCCGCGGATGCCGTTCAATTCGAAATTACGCTTGGCCCAGTCCAGATAGGTGTTGGACATATCGACCGTGACCGACGCCACCGCACCACCAACCGCCGCATGCACCGTGGCGCTGCCGGTGTAGGCGAACAGATTCAAAAAGCGTTTGCCCTTGGCTTCCTGTTGAATCCGCAAACGCATCGGCCGGTGATCCAGAAACAGGCCGGTATCCAGATAATCCTCGAAATTGACCCAAAACTTGCAACCGCCTACCTCGACCACGTGGAAGCGGCCGGAGTCGCCTTGCTTTTCGTATTGGTCCGTGGCTTTTTGCTTGCGGCGGATTTTCAAAAATACCTGGTTGGCCGGAATCTCCAGCACCTTGGGTATTTCCGCCATTGCGCCGGCCAGACGCTGGTTGGCCTTGGCTGGATCGATGCTTTTCGGCGATTCGTATTCCTGGACGTTAACCCAGGTTTGTTCGCCCTGGTACACATCCACCGCCACGGCGTATTCCGGCAAATCGGCGTCGTACAAGCGGTAACAATTCACCTGGTTTTGCTTGACCCATTTCGTCAGCTTTTTCAGATTCTTGCGCAAACGGTTGCCGAACATCTCCGCTTGCGGATCGGGTTGCTCGGCTTGAGCGCGGCGCCAGATGGATTCGGCGCGCTCCTGTTGCGACTTGGCCTTGGGCTCGAAGAAAGCTCTTTCCTCAATGTTAAAACGCAACAACTTGCATTCCAGCGCACCGTTGAACAACGTGATCGGCTTCTGCGAGCGAATGCCCAGTCTAAAGCCCAACTCCGGGTCGCTGATAATCATCGCCGCCTGCCAGCCGGCGAAGCGCTGTTTCAACACCTCGCCGAAACGGCGGTAAAGCGCGGCGGTTTCCGCCTCGTCGCCCAGCCGTTCGCCGTAGGGCGGATTGCAGGCAATCAAACCTTTGGGCCAGCTTTCGGCCGCGGCCGCATCGCCGATGTCGCGTTTTTCGATATGAATCTTGGCGGACAAGCCGGCGTTTTCGACGTGTTGCAGCGCGGTGGCGACGGTACGCCGGTCCTGGTCGAAACCGACGATGGTAGGCAGTTTTGCCAGCCCGGCGTCGCGGCGAGCGCGGGCCTCGTCCAACAAGCCTTGCCACAACTCGGCATCGTGTTTCTTCCAACCGAGAAAACCGAAATAGTCGCGCTGCAAACCCGGCGCGATGTCGGCAGCAATCAACGCGCCTTCCAGCAGCATCGTCCCGGAACCGCACATCGGATCCAGCAAGGTGCCGCCTTGTTCGGCAATCTTCGGCCAGCCGGCGCGCAGCAAAATCGCCGCTGCCAGGTTTTCCTTGATCGGCGCGGCAATGCTGACGTCGCGAAAACCGCGCTTGTGCAAACTCTCGCCGGACAAATCCAGGCTGAGTTGGGCCAAGTCGTTATGCAGATAGACATTGACGCGCAGCGACGGCCGTTCGGTATCGACATTGGGCCGCTTGTTGAACTTGCCGCGCATCTGATCGACGATGGCATCCTTGACCTTCTGCGCGCCGAAATGGGTGTTGTTGATCGCCGGACTGTTCTTGGCGTTGAACGACACCGCCAGACTGTCGTCCGGCTTCATATGCTCGAACCAGTTGATGCGCTTGATGCCGTCGTACAAGTCCTGCTGGGATTTAACCTCGAAACTGCTCAACGGCAGAAATACCCGGTTGGCGACCCTGGACCACAAACACACCCGGTAGGCCAGCGCCAGATCGCCGTCGAAGGCCACTCCGGCCAGTTTTTCCTTGACGTTTTGGCCGCCGAGGCTGCGGATTTCGTTAGCGAGGATGCCTTCCAGCGCTTTGGGCGCGGTGGCGTAAAGAGAGTAAAGCGACATGACGACGACCGGATACGGAATGGCCGGCTAGGATACTAAAACCGGGCGGGGTCGGCGGAAATTTATACGGACGGACTGGCGCCGAAGCTGAATGCTCTATGGGATTGCCGCCACGCACCGACCCGCGCGCATGGCGGCACGCATCATCAACGACCGAGGACTTCTCCGCGGACGCTTTCGACCAGCGCGGCCGCTTCGCCGATTAACTCGGCGGGCACGTTCAGTTCCTGCATCGTCGCGCCCAGATGCTCCATCACCGCGTCGAAGTGACTATCGCTCAAACCCTTTTGAACCAATCTGGCATGGCCGTCGCGCAACGAGCGGCCGGTGTAATTGTTGGGGCCGCCGAAGGCGACCGTCATAAAGGCTTTCAAGTGCTCGACTTGTTTTGCCATATCGGTTTTTTCGAAGAAGCGGTTAATCCGATAATCGTCCAACACCTTGCCGTAAAACACGTCTACCGCCGCATTGACAGCCGCCTCGCCCCCCAGACGCTCGTAAAGCGACGGCTCTTGTACTTCGTTGTTTTCGCTCATGTTAACCCCAGTCAATTATTAAAATGATGGTTGGAGCCGAGCAGAACCCAAGCGCCCGCCGCAACTCCGGCGGCGATGATACTCCAGGTTAGTTTTGGTTCAAAACTATTTCGCCAGGCTCAGTAGGGGTATAAAAAAGCCGGGGTAGCGAATGCATCGCTACCCCGGCTTGCCGTCGTTCGGTCGAATCCGCTTAGCGAATTTCCGCAAGCCCGCCCATATAAGGCCGCAACGCTTCCGGCACCGTGATCGAGCCGTCGGCGTTTTGATAATTTTCGATGACCGCGATCAAGGTACGGCCGGCAGCCAGACCCGAGCCGTTCAAGGTATGCACCAACTCCGGCTTGCCGGTCTCCGGGTTGCGCCAGCGCGCCTGCATGCGCCGGGCCTGGAAGTCTTTAAAGTTGCTGCAGGACGAAATTTCCCGGTATTTTTGTTGGCCCGGCAACCAGACTTCCAAGTCGTAAGTCTTGGCCGACGAAAAGCCGGTATCGCCGGCACACAGCAGCATTTTTCGGTACGGTAGATTCAGTATTTGCAAGATTTTTTCGGCATGGCCGGTCAGTTCCTCGTGGGCTTGCGCGGAGGTTTCGGCCGGTACGATTTGCACCAACTCGACCTTCTCGAATTGGTGTTGGCGAATCATGCCGCGCACATCGCTACCGTAAGCGCCGGCCTCGCTGCGGAAGCAGGGCGAATGGCAAACGAACTTCAGCGGCATTTGCTTGGCCTCGACAATGGCATCGCGGACGATGTTGGTCACCGGCACTTCGGCGGTTGGAATCAGATAAAAGGTCGGATCGTTTTGTACCGTGAACAAATCGGCCTCGAACTTGGGCAGCTGGCCGGTACCGCGCAGGCTGTCGGCGTTAGCCAGGAACGGCACGTAAGTTTCCTGGTAGCCGTGCTCGTTGATATGGGTGTTCAACATCAGTTGAATGATGGCGCGTTGCAGCGTCGCCAGCTTGCCGGCCAGCACGACGAAACGGGCGCTGGCAATCTTGGCGCCCCATTCGAAGTTCATCCCCAACGGCTCGCCCAGATCGACATGATCCTTCGGTTGAAAGTCGAATTGGCGCGGCTCGCCCCAGCGACTGATTTCCAGGTTGTCGGCATCGTTTTTGCCGTCCGGCACCGCCGCGTCGAGGATGTTCGGAATGCCGGCCATCAATGCGTTCAATTGGTTTTGCACTTCATTCAGTTCGGCTTCGGCGGCCTTGAGCTGATCGCCCAAATCGGCCACTTGGTCCAGCAAGGGCTGAATGTCCTCGCCTTTAGCCTTGGCTTGACCGATGGCTTTCGAACGGGTATTGCGTTCGTTTTGCAAATCCTGAGTCTTGACCTGAATGTCCTTGCGGCGGTCTTCCAAGGTTTGATAGGCGGCGGCATCGAATTGAAAACCGCGGCGGTGCAATTGCTGGCAAACCGTCTCCAGTTCGCTTCTAAATAAACGGGGGTCTAGCATGACTGTCTGGTACCTGAAATTAAAGGACGTGGGGCGTGCCGGGTCACCCCGGCGGGCCGATCTGTTGACTCCGTATCGTTGGACGAATTTCTACCGCTAACGCGGCGGGGCTAACCCAAACGAACGGATTAAAATTTAAAAAAGTGCTCGCGATAATGCCGCATTTCCTCGATGGACTCGAGAATGTCGTCCAGAGCCTTATGCGAGGCTTGCTTGTTATAACCGTCCTTGACCTTAGGTGCCCAACGCGCCGCCAGTTCCTTGACGGTGGACACGTCCAGGTTGCGGTAATGAAAAAACGCTTCCAGCTTGGGCATGTAACGGTACAAAAAGCGGCGATCCTGGCAAATGCTGTTACCGCACATCGGCGACGCCCGTTCCGGCAACCATTGCCGCAAAAACGCCAAGGTTTCGGCCTCGGCGGCGGCGGCATCGACGCGGGAATCCTTGACCCGTTGAATGAGTCCGGATTGGCCATGATGCTGCTGGTTCCAGTCGTCCATCGCCGCCAGCGCCGCGTCGGACTGATGGACGGCGATTACCGGCCCTTCGGCCAGAATGTTCAGATGCGGATCGGTGACGACGGTTGCGATTTCGATGATCAAATCGTTATCCGGATCCAACCCGGTCATTTCCAGGTCGATCCAGATAAGATTGTTTGCATCCTGAGCCATTGGCTATTCCCTAGATTATTTATAATGTTGCGGCAAATTGTAGCATTAGCTAATCTGTACCGCTAATCGTTAACCCCCAACCTCACGGCCTTGATGAACACCTTTACCGCCCTATTTCTCGTCGCCCTCGTCCTATCCCATGGCGTCCAATTCTGGCTGGCAATGCGCCAGAAAGCCCACGTCTTGCGGCATCGCGATCACGTACCGGCGGCGTTCCGCGACCGGGTGTCGCTGGCCGCCCACCAAAAAGCCGCCGACTACACCGTGGAAAAGAGCAAACTGGGCGATTTGGACAGCGTGGTCGGCATCGTATTTCTGTTGGCGTTGACTTTGGGCGGCGGCATCAGCTTGGTATTCGACTTTTGGTCGACCTTCGACTTATCGGCAATAAATGCCAGCTTGGCGGCGATGGCCAGCATCTTTTTATTGATGACGGTCATCGAAATCCCGTTCAGCCTCTACCAAACCTTCGTCATCGAAGAAAAATTCGGCTTCAACAAAAATACCTTGCCGCAATTCGTCAAGGACCAGTTGTTATCGATCGCGTTGACGCTGGGTATCGGCCTGCCGATTTTGGCATTGATACTATGGGTGATGGACAGCATCGGCGGCCTGTGGTGGCTGTACGCCTGGGCCATCATGATGGGGTTTTCGCTGTTGATGAGCTGGCTGTTTCCAACCCTGATCGCGCCCTTATTCAATAAGTTTGAACCGATGCAGGACGGCTCGTTGAAGCAGCGCATTCAAACCTTGCTGGAACGTTGCGGTTTCAACAGCAACGGCATCTTCATCATGGACGGTTCGCGCCGTTCCGGCCACGGCAACGCTTATTTCACCGGCCTGGGCAATAACAAGCGCATCGTGTTTTTCGACACTCTGGTCAAATCCCTCGACGAATCGGAGCTGGAAGCCGTGTTGGCGCACGAATTGGGCCATTTCAAATGCAAGCATACGATCAAAATGCTGATCGCCTCGTCACTAATGACCTTAATCAGCTTCGCGATTCTGGGCTGGTTGATTACCCAAGACTGGTTCTTCGACGGTCTCGGCGTCAGCACCCACTCCAACGCGGCCGCGTTGTTATTGTTCATGCTGGTATCGCCGGTGTTCACTACCTTCATGCAACCAATCAGCGCGTTCTTTCAACGCAAGTTCGAGTTCGAAGCCGACGACTTCGCCACCCGCAACGCCGAGGCCGGCAAATTGATCAGTGGCTTGGTCAAGCTGTACGAAGAAAACGCCAGCACCTTGACGCCCGACCCGCTGTATTCCGCCTTCCACTATAGCCATCCGCCGGCCGCGATCCGTATCGCCCATATCGAAGAAAAGATACAAGCGGCTTGATGGGCGCGCTACGGGAAGGTCTGGTCGTCGCTCATCTCGGCAAAGGCATTGCGGTCGAATTGGACGACGGCTCGGCGCCGGTACTGTGCCAAACCCTGCGCAAACTCGATACCGTGGTCGTCGGCGACCGCGTCAAGCTGTCGCTATCGTCGCCGGAGCAAGGCCGCATCGAAGCCATCCTGCCGCGCCGCTCAACCTTGTTTCGGCCGGCGCGCGGCAACGAGAGCCGACCGGTGGCCGCCAACCTGGACAGCGTGTACGTGGTGTTGGCGGTGGAACCGCTCTGCGACTTTTTGTTGCTGGACCAATATCTGGCGGTCTGCGAGAACAGCAATATCGATGCCGACCTGATCCTGAACAAGATCGACCTGCCGTTGCCGGCCGATATCGACGCCGAACTGCACTACTACCCAACACTCGGCTATCGGCTGCACCCGGTCAGCGCCAACCGACAAATCGGCATCGCCGAACTGACCGAAGCGCTGAAAAACCGGGTTAGCCTGTTCGCCGGCCAATCCGGGGTCGGCAAGTCTTCGCTGACCAACGCGCTGCTGCCGGACAAGACGCTACGCACCAATACCATTTCGGCGATCAGCAAACACGGCCGCCACACAACCACCGCCGCCACGCTCTATCACCTGCCCGGCGGCGGCGATTTGATCGACAGCCCCGGCGTCGCCATTTTCGGCTTGGCCGGACTGTCCGAGGCACAACTGGCCTGGGGTTATCGAGAATTTCAACCCTACATCGCCCGTTGCCGCTTCAACGACTGCAAACACGTCACCGACAAGGACTGCGCGGTGCGCGCCGCCGCCGAAGCCGGCGAAATCCCGATCGCGCGCTACCGGCGCTTCTTGAAACTGCGGGAAAAAATGCCGCCGCCAGCACGGGGTGTAGCCTGAATGGAGCGCAGGAGAATCAGAGGTTAATACAAACCCTCGACAACTGTTCTGACGCAGGAAAACCCTTCTACTCCGCTCGCCCCCATGCCCGGATTAAAAAAGCGAAAACCAGAAATGGTTCATGCTCAGCCATGCCACTAGTTCAGGGATTGAATCCCATTTTTCGGATTTCATCGCGCTTCATCTAAATTAGACTAGATTTGACTTGGCTGGACTAGCTTTTCTGCTAAGTGTGTCAGAACA
>NZ_JBYMAP010000191.1:0-7526 GCF_057766305.1 Methylomonas sp. BG-2
CACCCGGTAGATATCGGCGGTGGTCGCAAAATGCTCAGCCATCAGACCTTGTTGCCTGCCGTTAAATTCAGCGGTACTGGCAAGTGCCATCACCGAGGTGCGAACGACACCGGTGTAGAGCAACTCCCCGGAAATCAAACGCTGGTAATCGGTATAGCCTTCGATACGCGGGCTGCCGTTTTCGATTAGTAGCAAATCCGTGGTCGTACTGCCGATATCGATGAACAAGGCGTCTGGCAACCGGTCGGCCAGCCAAAATACGCTGGCCAGCCAATTGGCCGAGGCGATCGCCAACGTATCGTCCGGCGCGATGTCGGCGGCGCCGATGAAGCCAACCCGTCCGGCAAACACCTCAATCCGATCGAAGCCAAAGCGCCGGCCTATCGTGGCGACAATGGCGCGCACGCCTTGCTCGCGATCGGCGAAACCGTCGGCCAATTCGCCGGTCATCGTCACCGCGTGGCGACAATCGGTCAACCCATGGGTCTGGTCCAACTCGGCGATTGCGGCCGCCAAATGATCGCAGCCCTTCCAGAGCGGGCATGGCCGTTGCTCCACCCTCAGCAATTCACCCCGTTCGTCCAGCAGCGCCAATTTGACATGGGCGCCGCCGATATCCCATCCGGCAATACGTTGAGCCATGAATTCGTTTAATGATTGAAAGTAATATCGACGGTCTGTCGATCGGTTTGAAAGCTTTCCGGCGCGCCGTCGAGGCAACGCAACACCTGTTCGGCGACGTTGATGCCGATGGCTCGGCCGAGGCCGGCATAGGAACTGGTCAAACGCGGATTGATTTCCAACAATTGACCGCCGCCGTCGGCGGTTTCCAGCCAATCCACGCCAACGTAGCCGAATAAACCGGGCAAGCCGGCGGCCAAGCGATCCAACCAGCCCTGGTACAACGACCGCGCCGCGACCGCGACATTCACCCGACAGCCGCGCAACGCGAATCCGCCGTCGACGACCTCGATCCGTTGGCGATTGACGCTCAGCAACCAGGCTCGACCGCCGGCAAATAAGGCCGACAAGCTGGAGGGCCGACCTTCGCAATAAGGTTGGACCACATAACGCGCCGGATCGGGACAGCGATCGCGCCAATCGTGAAATTGATCGACAGCAAGCAGCCGCGCCCCCTCGCAACCAACGCCATCGACCGGCTTGACCACCAAACGGCCGCGCCAATCGCCGAGATCGTCGGACAGCCTTCGGGTCGGCACGGCCGGCAAGCCCTGCGCGCAGAACACGCGGTAACTGGCGAGCTTGTCCGCGCAAATTGCCAGCGTGGCCGGGTCGGACAACAGTGCTGGCGTCCGGTTGGCGGCGGCCAGCTCGGCGAGCGTTTGCAGAATGCCGTCGGTTTCGGGAGCAATCGGCCAAAAGCAATCCGAGCCGGCCAACAGCTTGGGCAGCACCACGCGGATGTCCGGGTGGTCGATGCGCACGACCTCCGCTTCGGTTAACAGATTGGGACGTTGGCAGCGGCTATCAAGCATCACGCTCAGCTCGATGCCGGGCAAGGCCTTCAGTTCTTGCAATAATGCCTGTAACATCAGCCCGCCCTCGGCCGCCAAGCCGGCCGGCAGGGACTGGCCGACGAAACCGCCGCCGGTGATATATTCGAACACCAAAATTTTCATGGTCGGTGCTATGCAGGTGATTCCGGTAATCGATTTAAAGGGCGGCGAGGTCGTATTGGCGGCCGGCGGCGACCGCAGCCGCTACCGACCGGTGCATCCGCGATCGCTGATCTGTAAAGTCAGCGAGCCGATCGCGGTGGTCGAGGCATTTCTTAACCTGCATGCCTTCGCGACTTTTTACATCGCCGACCTTAACGCCATCGAGGCTCGCGGCAGCCACCGCCGCGAGATTCTAAAACTGGCGGAGACCTTCCCAAATCTGACGTTCTGGATCGACGACGGCGGCTCGAGCGAGGCCAGTCAGACTCGCGAAAATCTGCGGCCGGTGGTCGGTACCGAATCACAAAACCGAGCCTTCGATCTGTCGGGCGGCGCGGCCATTCTATCCTTGGACTTCAAACACGATCGCGCGCTGGGCGACCCCGGCTGGCTGGCATCCCCCGGCTACTGGCCGGATACCGTGATCGCGATGACCTTGGACAAGGTCGGCGGCAATGCCGGTCCCGACTTGGCCTTGTTGCGCGGCCTGCTGGCCCGCCATCCGAACCGGCGCTTCGTCGCCGCCGGCGGGGTGCGCGATCACGACGATTTGCGCCGGTTGGCCGACATCGGCATTCACGCCGCGTTGGTGGCCAGCGCCTTACACAACGGTGCGCTGAGCGGCCGGGATCTGGAAAACCTTTAGACAAAAAAATACCCCGGCGAGCCGGGGTATTTTTAACAACCTTCGCGTCTTAAACTTAAACGTTGTTAGCAGCGAACGGGTGTTTTGCGCCAGATTTAGCAGCAACGACTTCTTTTGCAGTCGGAGTGCCGGCAACAGCGCGCTCAATCGCTTCTTTAGTTGCTTTGTAGTTGAATTCTTCGATTTTTGCGTCGTCTTCAGCCAACCAGTGGATAAATACGCCAACAGAAATGAACAAATCATCCGCTTCGTCAGCAGGGATAGTGCCGTCTTCAACAGAATCGGCAACAGCCATTGCAACCGCGCGTTGAGCAGGTCCGAACATTTGAACGGCTTGTTTTGAACCTTTGATGGTCACTTTGTTGAACAGGATGGTAGCTGGTTTAACCATCAAGTTAGGAGCGACAACCGCCAACAGAGTAGAGAAACCGTCTTTGTTGTTGGTCAGAGCGTTTGCGAAAGCAGTTTCAGCCGCGGAACCGCGTGGGCCGATGATCAAGTCGATGTGGGCAATTTCGTTGCCTTCGCCAACCAAAGATTCACCAACGCGTAAGTTATTGATTTTAGCCATTTTAAATTTATCCCCTTAAGATAAGATTGAACCAAAAAATAGACACTGTTATGTCCTTAAATTGTCGTTTCGGTCTAGGTCCGTCTATCAACGGTTAGCCGCTTGTACCGCTAACCAGTTGTTCCAGAAGCACCACGAGTACAGTTGCGACAGTGAGGTCCGCGGTTGTACCCGGGTTGATTTTTTTTGCCTTGAAAGTTTTGTCCAATTCGTATAAAACCGGCATTAACTTGTCAGGCACGAAGGCTGCCTGCAAAGCTCTTTCGAGCTCGACCATTTCCCCCTTAATCCACTCTGTGTATTGCTGTCCATACTTTCGCTCGACATGACTATCGGGAAACCGGGCCAATATCGCAGCATACACCGCCAACGCCGACCAGCCGAAATCGCCAGACAAAACGAAAGCACGATTATATCGTAAAACCGAAAAATCAAAAACGTCTTTAAACCGATTCAGGTATTGAGCGGCAATTAAATCGCGCTCGGCGGCATATTCCATCGCTTGCAACAGGGTCACGCTCGGCGTCTCGCGAACGTCGTGGGCGTCCGCTGTCCCCAATCCGCCCGGCGCCGCCAGCTCGATGGCCTTGAACACCCACTCCGCATCGGATTTCGTGGTGGCCTCCAACACCCGCGCCAGCGCGGTACGCAACGAACCACCTGCCGCCAAGCCGGCCGCCGCCTGCAACACCGGCGCGCATAACAGAATGATGCCCAAATTGGTATTGCAATTAACAGCTTCGCGCGTGGCTTCGACCGCGTAATAAATTTTTTCGCCCAAACTAAAAGCCGGATTCGTGATCGGCTCTCGGCTGACTCGGGCGCTGATTCGAAAATCCTCGACCGTCATATCGTGGGCCGGACTATAGATGCTGACGTTGCCTGGCTTAAATGCCTGCAATTCGATCTCGCAGGCTTGGCTATAGGCGTCCATCAAGGACTGGCGGTTGACGGCAGCCATCTCAGCGCAAATAACGTTCGACCAAATCGCCGGCCAGACACGCGGCGACATCGATATCGCAGACGCTTTGCAAACCCTTCCAGGCCGGCACGCTATTGACTTCGATCACTCGGTAACAGCCCTCGGCATCGTGAATGATATCGACACCGGCGTAATCCATTCGCAGGGTTTCGGTCGCCGCGACCGCCAAGGCCGCCAGTGCGTCGTCCATGTCGATGCATTCGCAGGAGGCGCCGCGCGCCACGTTATTCAACCAGGAAATCCCACGCCGTCGCATGCCGGCGATTGCGCGGCCGTTGACGACGAAGACCCGGATATCCGAATAGCCGTCGCCGTCGCATTCGATGAAACGCTGCAGATAATAAATACCGCGACTGCCGGTCAACCATAACAAGTCGGTGGATTTTTCGATGCGGCGTATGCCTTCCCCTTGCGAACCGAACAGCGGCTTGCTGATCAGAAAATGACCGTCGCGCAGTTCCTGTTCCGCGACCGCCAGAGCCTGTTCGCGATCCCGGGTTACCCAGGTGGTAGCGGTCGGCAAACCGGCCCGCTGCAACAAGAAGCTGGTCATGCCCTTGTCGACACTGCGCTCGACCGCCCCGGCGTCGTTGTAAACCGGCACGCCGGCGATTTTCAAGGCGTGCAAGATGTCCAGGTAAAACACCACTTCTTCCAGCGAACCGCCCGGCACGCCGCGCACGAACACCGCACTCGGCAGGCGATCCGGGTAGCCCGGTAGCGAGATCGGCAAGGCCGCGTTGGTCAATTCGAAAGCGCAGGCGGTGAGCGACACGTAGTCGGCGGCGTAGCCCAAGCGGGCGAAGGCTCGGGTCAATTGCTTGCCGTGCCAGCCGGGGTCGTCGGTGATAATCGCGATTCGATGCAAAATAATTTAAGGACGTTAAAAACGGAAACGCGGCTAGAAGCCGCGTTGTTCGAACGAAAGGAAAAAGGCTTAGAGGCCGAAGGAAAGGTCCAACAGCGCGTTATCCAGTTGCCCGGCCCGAAAACTCTTGCCGGACTCGACCGCCGTCACGATCACGCTGGCCGGGCTGAACAACATCGCGTCGATTTTGAAAAAATCGTATTCGTAAGCCTTGAAGATTTCGGCAAAGGGTTTGCCGTAGTCTTTAGACGTGGAGCTGGGCAATTCCTTAGCCAGTTTCTCGGCCGCTTCGTCGCTACCTTTCACGAATAAATGCACTTGGCCGGCGAACAATATCGCGTCGTTGGTGCGCCCCATGGCTTTGACGAAATTCGGATGCGGCGGGCAAATCGGCGCGGAACCGGAACCGTCGACGATGTTCTCCAGCGGGAAATGCAAGGCATGGGCCTTGTGCATCGCCACCTCCAAAACGCGGCCGACCACTTGCACGCCGCCGGCCAAACTGCTGGTCGGCGTGACGATGATGGTCAAGGTCGACGGCGCCAGACCACAGGCGGCGGCGACCTTTTCGACAATTTCAACCGGCGGGACCGCGTCGTTTTCAATCACCAGCACCGCGTGCTCGGCGGCATCCCGATATTCCAGTTCCTTGTACAACTCTTCGACCGGTTCGACCGCGCCGTCCTTGACCTTGGTGGCCAGTGCCCGCGCCGGACCGGAGCCCAACGCATAATACTTGCCGTGGGACAAGCTCCAGCCGGCGTATTGACTACCCAAACAGGACAACACCGGATTGGTGGCGTGAACATTGATCGTCAGCGGCCAATGCGTGGTGTAGGAACTCTGCGAAATCGTCGCGGTACCCATGCCACCCATGCAGATCTCGGTGATGATCCGCCCGGCTTCCAAGCCGCCGGGCACCTTGATGCCGGCGTCGATAATCGTGCACCCGTTTTCCAAGCGTTCAACGCCGAGACGCAGCTTGTCGGCGTTGTCCAACAATGTTTGAACCAAGGGCTGGGTGAGTTTATTGACGCTTGCCTGATATTGCATGAGATTAACGACCTGTTTCCAATAGTGTGCCTAGAATGTGTAACCGGCGGCGTAACTGCAGCATCGCCAGGCCCGAATTTTTACCGGCCGCAATAATACTGCATATCGGCTGACCCGCGCCAATAAAAGCGCCGCGTGGCGGCCTATCCACCACCCAATCCGGCCAGAAAAAATCGTCGGCGACGCGAAGATTTCGGTCCGCGAAGACGATACGCATCGCCCGCGACACCGGTGCCGATGCGCTCACATCCAGCGGCAGACCCAGACAACCACGTAGATGCGATGCCAACACGTCGTCGCCGTAAAGCTGCGCGCTGGCTGACACGCGGGCATTCATCTCCAATACCCGGAAACCTTCGGACACCAAAATAAAATCCAGACTGTTCAGACCGCGCAAACCGTATGCTCCGGTCAATTGCACCACGACGGCTTGCAACGCTTGCGCCACTTTAGTCGGCATCGGCACCGACCCAACGGCACCGGCAAACACAAACTCAAAGCCAGCCCCCAAATCCGCGCGCCATTGCCGATTCCATCCCACCACCCGCGCCGACTCGCCATTGGCAACGAACAGCACCGACATCGCGGCGCCATCGACGAAGCGCTGCCAATAGCCGCCGCTCGCTTCCCGATTCCCCGACTCGGCCGCTCCGGTAATGCCCAATCCACCCTCGCCTCGCCAAGGCTTATGCAGCCATGCGCCAACCTCGCTCGGCGCTTGGTAAACCACCTGCGGATGAGGTATCGCCAGCCGCGTCAACAAAGCAAAAAAATCCCGCTTATCCTGCGTCCTGAAAAAGGTAACGGCGTCGTTGCCAAGTAATCGCCAATCCCGCGCCAGATTCATCAAGCTATCCGGATGCGTTTCAAAACCGCTCCCGTACAGCAGGTCGGCAAGCCCGAAACGCGCACGAGCATCGGTCAGCGCTGGCTTGATGTCGCCCCAGGCCAACGAACGCGCCCGGTAAGCGTGCTTTGCAATTTGCCGAGTATCCGCATCGGCAAAACAGTCGACGGCGACCACCTCGAAGCCGGACCTAACGGCCAAAGCCGCCAACATTCGCGCCGATTTTGCGATCACCAGCAAACACTTAGAAAATTCCGTCACCGCGATTCGAATCCGTTTCGTCGTCAAACGGCAAAAAATACTAGATTTCAAAAAAAACTTCTGGTTAAATACGCGGCTCATGGAGAGCTGGCTGAGCGGTCGAAAGCGGCGGTCTTGAAAACCGTTGAGGGCTTATACCCCTCCTGGGGTTCGAATCCCTAGCTCTCCGCCATTATTTCGTGGGCTTGTCTAAGTCATTGACAAGCCTGCATCTTCGCAAGTTTCCTATTGGTGTTTAGGCTCTTTCGCCGCGTTGCTACAGCGCGATGATACAGACAGAGCCGCCATGCCAACCTCCCCTCACATTCACAGGCGCCTCGATACATTGTATTTCCGGATGTGGGTTCCTGTGCGTTTACGCCCGGTGCTGGTGCCCCCCGTTCATGGCGTCTTGATGCGCACACCCAAGCTTGATGTTCCTGGGCGAAACGCTGAAACGGGCGAATTCCAACGGAAATTGGCCCTCGCCGCGATAGTCGGTTTCCTTTAACAACATCGCGCCGTACATCGGCTCGGTTTTTAACTCCATTTGCGGCACGCGATGGTCGTCCGCCTGTTCCACCTGCATCTGTCCGGCCAATTCCTCGTAGGGCAAGCCGGGATCGGCGCCCGCCATGGA
>NZ_JBYMAP010000192.1:0-7470 GCF_057766305.1 Methylomonas sp. BG-2
GAGGCTTTTTGAATCAAGCCTTAACGGTTCGCCCAGGGTCTGTTTAAGGGCGAACGAGTGAGACGTTCATGGCTCGATTCATTCGCCACGAGCGGTTTAACTCAAGTACATGCGCCTGTTAAGCCCAAGATGGGATGGAACTCCCAAGCCTCGATACTCAAGGTTTCAAAACCGCCGCCGGCCGACTCGCCGGGCGGCGCGATCTGCCAGAGCCAATCGGCGGTCAGGGTTGCCATTTGCGGCAGCCGGGCCAGCAAGGGCCGGTAGTCGTTGCCGGATAGGCGTTGGCCGGCGGCGTCGTAGGTCGTGTCGCCGACTTCGGTGATCAGACAACAGGGTACTTGCCAGGCAGTCAGCCAGTCCAAATGCGCTTCGATCAGATGGCGGCCGAAGGCTTCCAGGTCGGCTTCACCGGCACCGTGAGCGGCCAGCCAGGCCACCGGCAACAGCGGTAATTGCATCAGACAATTCACCGAGGCCACCCACGCCGGTTTGGCGGATAGCGTGGGGTGGCCGGCACGGGAAACCAGCGCGTCGGGCGGGATACGGCGCTGTTCGGCCAACCATTCGACCGTGCCGGTCACATCGCCATAACAACAGCTGATCCGGCCCGGCCAGCGACTGGCCAAACGGCGCGTCGAGCGGCTGAACACCATGTCCAGCAACACCACCTGTTGAAACCGCGTCAGCAAGTCCGCCAGCGGCAGGTCGCGGGCGATGCCGCCGCCGACGATCAACGCGGTTCCGCCCGCCGGCTCGACCCGGGCGGCCGAAGCCAGCAAGGCGGCGCGAGTGGCTTGCAGATGCGGCCGCCAGGCCGGCCGGCAGCGCCGATGCCGGGCTTCCAGCGCGGCGGCCTCGCGGGCGTATCCCAGACGGCGGGCGGCCGAACTGGCGACCCGGATTCCCAGACAATGCCAGGCTTCCTCCAGCATGCCCGGCCGGTTTATTGGCCGGCTAGATCGGCGAGTATCTTGTCTCTGACCAATTGCCCCGACAAGGTCACCATCGGCATGCCGCCGCCCGGATTGACGCTGCCGCCGACGAAATACAGATTGCGCAAATCGCCGCTGCGTTGCGGCGCCTTGAAGCCCAGGTTTAAATTGCGGTCGGCCACCACGCCGTAGATCGAACCCCGGTTGGAGTAGTAGCGGGCTTCGATGTCGGGCGGCGTCCAGTATTCCTCGCAGACGATGTGGCGGCGCAGATCGGTCAAGCCCATCCGTTCCAATTTGCTGAGTACCCGCTCGCGCAAGGCCCAATAATCGTCGGCGCTCAGCGGTTTTTCCGGATCGATGTGCGGGATGTGCGGCAGTATTTTGATGATTTCGCAGTCGGCCGGCGCCTGGGCCGGATCGGTTTTGCACGGCGCCACCAGATAAATGGTCGGGTCCTCGGACAAGCGGTGGCTTTTGAACACCGCGTCGAAATGCTCGCGCGGATGATCGGAATAAAAAAAGTTGTGATGCGCCAGTTGCGGATAAAGCCGGTCCACGCCCAGGTGCAGCACCAGGCCGGAGCAACTCGGCTGGAAGCGTTGGACTTTTTTCAGCGCCGGGGCCGGGCTGTGCAGCAGCTTTTCCAGGCAGGGAATCACTTCCATGTTCGACACCACCAGATCGGCGGCCAGACGCTCGCCGTTTTGCAGGCGGATGGCGGTGGCGCGGCCGGCTTGGTGCTCGATGGCCGCGACTTCGGCGTTCAGCCGAATCTTCACGCCCAATTCCAGCGCCAGTTTTTCCAGGGCCTGGGCCATCCCGTACATGCCGCCCTTGACGTACCACAGGCCGTATTGGTATTGGATGTAGGGTAGCAGATTCATCAAGGCCGGCGCGTCGTAAGGCGAGGAACCGACGTATTTGATGAAGTAATTCAGAATGTCGACCAGTTTCGGATCGGAGACGAAGCGGCGCACGCCTTGATCCATCGTGCGGAACACGTCGAAATTCAAGCTGCGCAGCGGGCCGTAGAATTTCAGCAAATCCCAAAAACCGTCCAGGCCCTTGGCGAAATAGCCGGTTTCGGTTTCCCGGCCCAATTTTGTCGCGTAGGCCATGAAGCGTTGGAAATCGTCGTAAACCCGCGGACCGAGTTTGTCCAGCTCGCGGCGCTGATTGTCCGGGTCGGCGCATAAATCGACGACGGTACCGTCCTCGAAAAAATTGCGCCAGTGGGTTTCGACGGCCTCGATCGCCACGTAATCGGCCATACGTTTGCCGACCCGCGTAAACAAGGCCTCGAAGATGTGCGGCATGGTCAGGATGGACGGTCCCAGATCGAAAGTGAAACCGTCTTTTTCCAGAATGTTCAGTTTGCCGCCGACCTTGTCGTTTTTTTCGACCAATTCGACCTGGAAGCCTTCGGAGGCCAGCGAAATCGCCGCCGACAGACCGCCCAAGCCGGCGCCGATCACGACGACATTGCGGTGGTTAGTGTATTGCTGCATGGTTAGCCTCGTTTGCCTGTCAACAGTAATTTAAGATTGTGCCAGCGCTGGGTCAGGTCGAAAGCCGAATACTCCCGAAACGCCTGCAAGGCCGGCCAGTTGCGTTGGATGCGTTGCTTCAACGTGCCGGCGCCGTGCACGAAGTCGATATAACCCTTTAAGTTTTGATAGTGCTGTTTGGAATAGGGAAACCAGTTCGGTTCCTTGGCCAAGGGGCTGCGGCTGGTCAGCCCGCCCACCGGGTAGCTGAAGCTCAGCAAGCCCTCGGCGCCGTGATAGCGGCCGAAACCGCTGCGCTTGACGCCGCCGAACGGCAGGCCGGGATGGCCGATGTTTTTGATGACGTCGTTGACCGCCCAGTTGCCGACCTGCAATTGCCCGGCCACCCGTTCGGCCTTGGCGATGTCGCGACTCCAGACGCTGGCGTTCAAGCCGAACTCGCCGGCATTGGCCGCCGCGACCGCGTCGGCTTCGCTGTCGAAGGCCAGCACCGGCAGCAGCGGGCCGAAGGTTTCCTCGCGCATCACCCGCATGTCCGGGCGCACATCCCACAACAGCGCCGGCCCCAAAAATGGGCCGTCGCGCTGTAAAGGCCCGGATGCTTGAGCGCCTTGGGCCAGCGCATCGTCATAATGGGCTTGCACGATGTCGATCTGGCTGGCCGAAGTCATCGCGCCCATGTCGGCATCCGGGCCGGCACCGACTTGCAGCTTGGCGACGCCGTCCAGCAGCAGGGCCAGAAACCGGTCGTGGCATTCGCGCTGCACGTACAAGCGTTCGATCGATACGCACACCTGGCCGCTGTTGCTGAACGCGCCGTACAGCGCGGCGTTGGCGGCGCGCGGCAGGTCGGCGTCGGCGAACACGATCATCGCGTCCTTGCCGCCCAGTTCCAGCAGCACCGGAATCGGATGTTGGGCGGCGCGGCGCATCGCTTCTCGGCCGGCTCGCAAGCCGCCGGTGAAGAACAGCAGATCCGGGCCGGCGTCGATCAAGGCTTCGCCGACTTCGCGGCCGCCGACCGCCCATTGCAGCAGACCCGCCGGCAAATCCAGGCCGGCGAATAGCTGGAGAATCAATTGGCCGACCGGCAGACTGAGTTCGGACGGCTTGATGATCGCGGCATTGCCGGCGATCAATGCGGTCAGCAGCGGCGCCACGGTCAGTTGCAGCGGATAATTCCACGGCGAAACGATCGCGGCGACGCCGTAGGGCTGGCGTTGAATTTGCGCGGTGGCGCCCGGAAACGCGAACGGCGAGGTCGGCACGCCGCGTCCGGCCAGAATCCGCGCGGCGTGCCGGCGGTAATAGGCCAGTAAATCCAGCAACGGATAGATTTCGCCGAGCAGGGCTTCGGTCGGCACCTTGCCGGTGGTCAGCCGCAGGCAGTCGACGATGGCGTCGGTATCGCTCAGCAGCCGCTCGGTCAACGGCGCCAGTTTCGCCAGCCGTTGCGCGACCGACAGTCGCGCCCAGGCCGCTCCGGCAATGCGGGCGGCGGACATTTGTTCGGCCAGCGCGGCGGCGGTCGTGGTCGGGTATTCGCCCAACAGGCGGCCGTCCAGTGGTGAAACGACGCGAATCGGCGAGGGTTCTATCGGCATGGTTTGGTTGGGTTCAGGGTCGGCAAGCGGTTAGCGACAATCGCGGTGGATTGTCGCCGGCGCGGGCTAGTCTCTCAGCCAGCGGCTTTGATCGATGTCCCGAAACGGGACGCCGTGCTTTTGCGAAATCAGCCGCGCCGAAATCCGTGCCGACTCGTAAATCGTCGGCAGGCCGCTGCCGGGGTGGGTGCCGCCGCCGACCAGATAACAGTTGTCCAATTCCTCGAAGCGGTTGTGCGGCCGCCAATACAACATCTGGCCGAAGCGATGGGCCAGACTGAAGGTCGCGCCCTTGTAAACGTATTCGTCGCTTTCCCAACTGCCCGGCGTGATGATTTTTTCGCATTCGATGTGTTCGCGCAGGTCGGCTAAGCCCATCCGCTCGGCCAAGGTGTCCAGCACCTGTTCGCGCACCTCTTGGCAGTGCTGGTCCCAGTCCAGACCGCTGTCGTTGTTGGGCATCGGCACCAACACGTACAGCGCCGATTTGCCGGCCGGCGCCAGTGTGGCGTCGCTGGCGCCGGCGTTTTGCACGTAAAACGAGAAATCCCGGCTCAGGGTTTTATCGGCGAAGATGTTGCGAATGTTGGTGCGATAGTCCTTGGCGAAGGCGATGGTGTGGTGGGGCAGGTCGTAGACCTTGTCCAAACCCAGATACAGCATGAAGGTCGAGCAGGAGTAATCGATTTTTTTCAGTTTTTCCGGCGCGTACTTTTTCAGTTGGCCCGGTTGCAGCAAGTGGCTCATCGCGTGGGCGAAATCGGCGTTGACGATCACTTCGTCGCCGCGCACTTCCTCGCCATTATCCAGCTTGACGCCCTTGACCGCGCCGTTTTCGACCAGCAAGGCCGCGACGCCGGTGCCGGTGCGGATCTCGCCGCCGCATTCGCCGACCACCTTGGCCATCGCCTCGGCGATTTGGTTCAAGCCGCCCTTGACGTGGTAGATGCCGTATTCGTGCTCCAGATAGGGCAGCATCGTAAACAAGGCCGGACATTCCCACGGCGACATGCCCAGATATTTGGATTGAAAGCAAAACGCCAACCGCATTTTTTCCTGGCGGAAGTATCGGCCGAGATTGGCGAACACGCTTTTCGGATAGGCCAGCCAGGGCAGGGCCTTGATCAGGTCCCAGGACAAAAACGAGGCCAGGTCGGAATAGTCGCGGGTGATGCAGGGGTAGAGGGCTTTAAAGCGTTTGCGCTCGTTGACGATGAAATCCTCGTAGCCGGCGGTGCCTTCGTCGAACACCCGGTTCAGTTCGGCGCGCATATTCTCCCGGTCGGAGTACACCGAAATGTCGCGGTCGGCGTATTGCAGGCGGTACATCGGCGCCAGCGGCAGGAAGTCCAGGTAGTCGGTGCTTTGCCGGCCGCACAATTCGAACATTTCGTCCAACACGCCCTTCATCAGCAAAAAGGTCGGGCCGGTGTCGAAGGTAAACCCGTTCATCCGAATCGCCCGGTTGCGGCCGCCGACATCGGGGTGTTTATCGAAAATCGTAACCTTGAAACCGCGTTGGCCGAGCAGCATGCCGGCGCACAGGCCGCCGGGGCCGGCGCCGACAATGATGATGTGTTTGGACATGGAATTGGATTGCAATGGCCGAGTTAAAAATCCCGGTAATGTAACAGCATTTTAATGGTTTGACCCGGACGATCTATCGAGCGCCGGCGCTCGGCCGCAGGCTAAACGCCGCGAATGGCCGGTTCGATGCCGATCCGGCCGAGCAAGGCCAATGCCGCGTCGTAGTCGTAACCGGCGATCGCCCGTTGAAAATCGGGGTGGAATTCGCCGAGCGCGGCCTGTAAGGCCGCGTCCAGCTCGCGCGCCAAGCGATTGGCCAGCGCATTGTTTTCGGCCAACAAGTCCGCCAGTTCGATCAGGCGTGGCCGCCATTCGGTCGGATCGATGGCGGCGGCCACCGCATCGACCAACGGCAAGCCGCTAATGTCTTGCAACAAGGGTTGCAATTCGGCCGCGCAGGCCTCGATCAGCGGCCGGTAGGCTTCGGCGGCGAGGCGGTCGCGGATCGCCCGATCCAGTGCGTTGAGTTGCTCGGCCAGTCCGACCGCGCCCAAGGTTGCCGCGACGCCTTTCAGGTTATGGCTTCGTGCCCGCGCGGTTTGGTAGTCGCCGTTTAGCAGCAGTTCGGCGATGTCGGTCAGATCGCGGCGATTATGGTCGGCGAATTGGCGTAGCAGTTGAAGATATTTGACCGGATCGTCGCGCAACCTCGCCAAGCCCCGGCCGGCGTCGAGGCCGCGAATTCCGAGCAGGCGTTCCCGGAGCCGGCTGGCGTCGCCGCGACTGCCGGCCGGCTCGGCGATCGGCCGCGGCGACGCCGGTTCCGCCGCCGGCGTCAACCAGCGCAGCAAGGTCGCGTACAGCGCGGCCGGGTTGACCGGTTTGGCGACGAAGTCGTTCATGCCGGCCCGCAGGCAGGCGGCGCGGTCTTCGTCGAAGGCGTTGGCGGTCATCGCCAGAATCGGCAGGGCCGCGAACTCCGGCAACTCGCGGATGGCCTGAGCGGCTTCCAGGCCGTCCATTTCCGGCATTTGCATATCCATCAGGACCAAGTCGTAGCGGCGGCTCAGGATTTTTTCGACGGCCAGCTTGCCGTTCTCGGCGGTATCGACGATCAGGCCGACGCCATGCAGCAATTCCAATGCGACTTCGCGATTGATCGGGTTGTCCTCGGCCAGCAGCAAACGGGCGCCGGCATGGTTGCGGCGCAGCAGGTTTTCGTGGTCGGTCGCGAGCGGCGGTAGCGGGCCGGCCGCCACGCCGTGGCCGCGTTGCAGGCGCGCGGTAAACCAGAAGCGGCTACCGGCGCCCAGGCGGCTTTCGACGCCGGCATCGCCGCCCATCATTTGCGCCAGTTTTTTGGTGATGGCCAGGCCCAGGCCGGTGCCGCCGTATTTGCGGGTGGTCGAGGCGTCGGCCTGGGCAAAGTATTCGAACAAGGTCGGCAATTGCTCGGCGGCGATGCCGATGCCGGTGTCGCTGACCTCGAAGCGGACCAGCAAATCGTCGTCGTTGTCATCCAACAGGCGCGCCACCAGTTTCACCGAGCCGGTTTCGGTGAATTTGATGGCATTGCCGGTGTAGTTGAGCATGGCTTGACGCAGGCGAGTAGGGTCGCCGCGCAACCAGGTCGGCACGCCGGCGTTCTCGATTTCCACTCGCAAGCCTTTTTGCTTGGCTTGTTCGGCGGTGAGCGAGCGAATATGGTCCAGCACCGCTTCCAGCGCGAAATCCGCTTGCTCCAATTCCAGCCGGCCGGCCTCGATTTTGGAGAGGTCCAGAATATCGTTGATGATGGCCAGCAGGTGTTGGGCGGCGGAATCGATCTTGTCCAGCCGTTCTCGTTGTTGCGGCGTCGGCAGACTTTGCCGCAGCAAATAGGTCAGGCCGATG
>NZ_JBYMAP010000193.1:0-7445 GCF_057766305.1 Methylomonas sp. BG-2
AGATAAACGAGGCCGGCGATCAGTCCCAAACCGAACCGACGGCCCACCCCGGCCATCCCCCGGAAATGCCAAGCCATTGAACTCATCCACCCTCCCCTCGTCTATCGCCGGTCGGCGGCGTTTATCGCTACCGCACCAAAATTATTGGATAATATGGCGATATTGCCAAACCACCCGCCCCGATCGAGGCGGCGCCACACCGCGACGCTCGCCTTCGAGCGGCACAATTCCTACGATACTGAATGGCCAAACGACCCAATCGATACAGCAGACCCACCGTCAGACGCAAAAAAAAGCCCTCGAAATCCAACTGGTTGATCCGCGGCGCAATCACCGTGGCGCTGGCCGCGTTGGCGGCCCTGGCGATCTACACCTTCTACCTGGATTATACCGTTCGCCAACAATTCGAAGGCAAGCGCTGGTCGATCCCGGCCCGCGTCTACGCCAGCCCGGTCGAGCTCTACAACGGATACGAAATGTCCGCGAAAAGCTTCGAGGACTTGCTGCAACAACTGCATTACCGGATGGACCCGCAACTGGCCGCCGAGGGTTCCTATGTGGTCAAGGGGAGCCAAGTCTCGCTGAAAACCCGCGCTTTCAACTTCGGCGACACGCCGCAGGACAGCCGCAAAATCAACGTCGGCTTCGCCGGCGGCGGCGTGGGCGGCATCACCGACGCCGTGACCGGCGAAAGCGTCGCGATATTGCGAATGGACCCGGTGCAGATCGGCAGCTTTTACCCAACCCGCAAGGAAGACCGCATTCTGATCAAGCTGGACGAAGCACCGCCGACGTTGGTGCAAGGCTTGCTGTCCACCGAGGACCGGGATTTTTACCATCACTTCGGCATCTCGCCCAAGGGCATCGCCCGGGCGATGTGGTCGAATCTGAAAGCCGGCGGCATGGTGCAGGGCGGCAGCACGATCACTCAACAATTGGTGAAAAATTTCTTCCTGCACCCCAAGCGCACCTTGCGGCGCAAGCTCAAGGAGGTGCTGATGTCGCTGATCTTGGAGTACCGCTACAGCAAGGACGAGATTCTGGAAGCCTACTTGAACGAAATCTTCCTGGGTCAGGACGGTTCCAGCGCGGTGCACGGCTTCGGTCTGGCCAGCGAATTCTATTTCGGCCAATCGCTGAAAACCCTGAATCTGCCGCAAGTTGCCACCTTGGTGGCGCTGGTGCGCGGACCGTCCGAATACGATCCGCGCCGCAATCCGGACCATACCCTGGAACGGCGCAATCTAGTGCTGGACTCGATGCAAGCCGAAGGCTATATCGACGAACAACAAGCCGC
Source organism: Methylomonas sp. BG-2 (assembly GCF_057766305.1). Classification (NCBI taxonomy): domain Bacteria; kingdom Pseudomonadati; phylum Pseudomonadota; class Gammaproteobacteria; order Methylococcales; family Methylococcaceae; genus Methylomonas; species Methylomonas sp. BG-2. Next base: position 1,298 of record NZ_JBYMAP010000193.1, read on the forward strand.
CGACGCCAAAAAGCAAGCGTTGGGCGTGGCCAAGGTCATCCATCGCTCGGCCAACCGTTTTCCGGACTTCATCGACTTGGTCAAACGCCAGCTTAGACAGGAATACAAGGAAGAGGATCTGACTTCGGAAGGCTTGCGCATCGTCACCACGCTGGACACTCGCATTCAGGACACCTTGGAGCAAACGCTGGCCAACAAATTGAAACACCTGGAGAAGAGTCCGAAAAGCGACGACTTGCAAAGCGCAGCCATCGTCACCCGCCGCGACAACGGCGAAATCGTGGCGATGGTCGGCGGCCGCGACAGCGCGGTCACGACCGGCTTTAACCGGGCGCTGGACGCAGTGCGGCCGATCGGCTCGCTGATCAAACCGGTGGTTTATCTGACGGCGCTGGAACATCCCGACCGCTATACGATCGCGACGCCGGTCAGCGATACCGCGATCGCGTTGGACGACGGCAGCGGCAAGACCTGGTCGCCGGACAATTACGACAACCGCGAGCACGGCGTCGTACCCTTGCATACCGCGCTGACCCATTCCTACAATTTGGCGACGGTGCGCATCGGCATGGACATCGGGTTGGGCAAGATCGCCAACACGCTGAAGGCGATGGGGGTATCGCGGCCGGTGAATCTGTATCCGTCCTTCCTGCTCGGCGCCCAAGCCCTGACGCCGTTCGAAGTCACCCAGCTTTATCAAACCCTGGCCGGCGACGGCTTCGCGACGCCGCTACGCTCGATTCGGGCCGTCAATGCCGCCGACGGCAAGGCGCTGCAAAGCTATCCGTTTACCGTGCACCAAGCGGTCGATCCGGCCGCCGCCTTCATCACCAACACGATACTGCAGGAAGTGATGTACGCCGGCACCGGTCACTCGGCCTACAGCTACATGCCGCAAAGCATGGCGCTGGCCGGCAAGACCGGCACCACCAACCAGTTGCGGGATAGCTGGTTCGCCGGTTTCAGCGGCGATTTACTGTCGGTGGTCTGGGTGGGCCGCGACGACAACAAGCCGACCGGCCTGACCGGCGGCAGCGGCGCGCTGCAAATCTGGGCCGACTTGATGCGGCAGGTCTCGAAAAAGCCGGTCAGCCTGATCCGGCCGGACAATGTCGAAATGAAGTGGATCGATCCTTCCAGCGGCCTGCTCAGCACCGAAGACTGCCCCGGCGCCAAATTACTGCCCTTCGTCGACGGCTCCGGCCCCAGCCAATTTTCCGAATGCGGCGGTGGCGGCGAAACCGACGGCAACTGGCTTAACAACCTCAATCCTTTTTAACCGATGAAAATTATTAGCTTCGTTTTTTGCTTGATATGCGCCACCCAATTGCACGCGGAAGAGACGCCGATCGCCCGATTGAAAACCTTTCTGGCCGGCTCCAGCGCATTGGCCGCCGACTTCCGCCAAGTCACGCTGGACAAGAGCGGCAAACCGGCACAAACCAGCAGCGGCAAGTTTTATCTGAGCCGTCCAGGGAAATTCCGCTGGGACTACCAAAAACCCTTCGTGCAGGAAATCGTTTCCAACGGCGGCAAGGTTTGGTTTTACGACGCGGATTTGGAACAAGTCACCGTCAAGCAGTTGGACGATTCGCTGGGTTCGACGCCGGCCTTGCTGTTGACCGGTCAAATCGACATCGAGGAGAAATTCGCGCTCCGCGAACAAGGCGAGGACGAAGGCATGAATTGGGTGAAATTATCGCCCAAGAACGAGGAAAGCGGCTTTAAATACATTCTGATCGGCCTGGAGCGCGACCAGTTGGGCGGCATGGAATTGAGCGACAATTTCGGCCAATTGACGCGCATCTATTTCTCCAACATTCAAATCAATCCCAAGCTGGACGAAGCCTTGTTCAACTTCAAAGCGCCCAAGGGCGCCGACGTGTTCGAAAACTAAGCGATCCGGGCCGGCAAGATTTTGCCGGCCCGCCGGTCAGGCGGCCAATTCCACCCGGTTGCGGCCGCGTTGCTTGGCGGCGTACATCGCTTTATCGGCACGCTTGACCAACGATTCCGCGCTGTCGTCGCCTTGCAGCGTGGCCACGCCCAAACTGGCGGTCAAATTCAACACATCCATGCCGTAAGCCAGCGTATGCGATTCGATGTCCGCGCGCAGGCGTTCGGCGATGACCCTGGCGCCGTCGATGTCGGTGTCGGCCAATAAGATCACGAACTCTTCGCCGCCGAAGCGGTAAACCGCATCGCTGCCGCGCACGCTGTCGCGCAACCAGGCGGCAACCGACGCCAAGGCCAAGTCGCCGCAAGCGTGGCCGTATTGGTCGTTGATATTCTTGAAATGGTCGATATCGACGAACACCAGCGACAAATGCTGGCCGTGACGCACCGCCCGTTTGACCTCGCGTTGCAAACTGTCGTTGAAGGCCGCGCGGTTGTTGGTTTTGGTCAACGGATCGGTATACGCCATCCGCAAGGCTTGTTGAAACAAAGTGGCGTTACGTAACGGATAAATCAGGCAGCACAACAGACTTTCCAGCATTTTCAGCTCGTCGCGGCCGAAACGTTGGGTACGGGTTAGCTTTAGTTCGCCCAGCTCCTGCTCCTCGACCTTTAAGACGTAAGAGCAAGAGTGGCGGGCCATCACGCCGCGTTGATAGTGCATATTGAACAGCGAATTATTGTACTCGACGCCGTTGTGCGGGATCGTGGCTTGAATCTTGTTGCAGAAGATCGCAATCAGCTCGTCGAACTCCAGCGTGGTTTGCAAGGCACTGCTGATGTCGTAATGATGAAGATTGACCGCCGTCGAAGCTTCGAAGGTTTTATTGCTGACGACGGCTAATTCGGCGGATTGTTCTTTCATGACGGTCCCCAGTGATCGAGTTGGCATTCAAGCAACCCAAAGCCAGGACCGTGCCAGATTATTTTAATACTTATTTTTCAAAATATTACAGAAAAAACACCCGCGCGAAGCGGCAAGGCGGCAAATTTCCGCCGGATTCCCGGCGCGCCTCAAAACAGGCCCAACTGCACCTGAGCGACTTCGGACATCATTTCCCTGGACCACGGCGGGTCCAACACCACTTCGACGTCAACACTATCGACACCGGGCAAACCGCGGATGCACTTCTCAACGTCGCCTTGAATCACCGGGCCCATGCCGCAACCCGGCGCGGTCAAAGTCATCCGCACGTGGACGTCGTGACCGCCGTCGGCATTGGCGGTTACGTCGCAACCGTAGACCAAACCCAAATCGACGATATTCACCGGGATTTCCGGATCATAAACAGTTTTCATCACTTCCCAGCAATTGCGCTCGACCGCCTTCGCGTCGGTTTCCGACACCAGGGTCTGCAAATGCTGAGGCTCCTTGCCGAGCGCGTCGGCATCGACGCCGGCAATCCTCACCATGTGGCCGTAATCGGTGAAAACCGTATAGTTACTGCCCAAGGACTGGTGGATCGTGACTTCCTGACCCTTGCGCAACATGCCGTGATGGCCGTCGGGTATCGTGACAATGTTGACGTCACGGCTTAAAAACACCACTTCTCTGTCTGCCATAGCTCGTTTCAACGTGTGAATGTCTGGGCGTCAATAATTTGACCGGTGACGCCGAGGCTGGCGTCGCTGAATAAATAAACGTATAGCGGCTGCAAACTGGCAGGCGCCGGCAGCGCCGCCTTGTCTTCGGCCGGATAGGCCTTGCGCCGCAACGGACTGTCGACCGGCCCCGGCACCAAGGTGTTGACTCGAATTTTGCCGGCGGATTCCAACTCGGCGGCCAAGATGGCCGCGAAACCTTCCAACGCGATTTTGGAAACCCCGTAAGCGCCGGAATACGCTTGGCCCTTACGGGCCGAGGAGTCGGAAGTGAACACCATCGCGGCGTGCTCGGCGGCCAACATCACCGGCAGCAGTACCCGGCTCAGCAAAAACGCCGCGTTGAGATTGACGTTCAATGCGTGGCCCCAGTCCTTGGTTTTGTAATTGGCGATCGGGCTGAACGCGCTGAATTCCACCGCCGAATGCAATACACCGTGCAATGCGCCGAAGCGTTCGGCGATGGCGTCGGCCATGTCCTGATATTGCGCTTCGGTGGCGCCGGCCAAGTCGAAAGGGTACATCGTCGGCTCCGGACCGCCGGCCGCGACTATCGCGTCGTAGGTTTTTTCCAATTTAGGAATGCTGTTGTCCAACAAAATCAGGCTCGCGCCCTGCCCGGCCAGCGCCAGCGCGGCAGCGCCGCCCAAGCCACCGCCGGCGCCGGTGATCAAAATAACTCGATTGTTCAATGACATAGATTGCTTTGTATCCATTGCGTCAGTTGACGGGGATGCTCGATCATCGCGTCCGCCCCCCAAGTATCGGGCTGGTCGTCGCTGTTCAAATAGCCGTACAAGGCCGCCAGGGTTTTCATGCGGGCGCTTTTGCCGGCGGCAATGTCGTGCGGCGCATCGCCGATGTAAACGCAACGCTCAGGCGTCACGCCGGCCTGTCGGCAAGCTTCAAACATCGGTTCCGGATGCGGCTTGCTAAAAGCCGTGGTATCGCCGCTGACCACGCAGGCCGCGCGCTCGTCCAATGCCAAGGCTCGCAGCAACGGCGAAGTAAACCGCTGCTTTTTATTGGTCACCACCCCCCATTTCAAGCCGGCGGTTTCGATGGCGTCCAGGCAATCGGCGATGCCGTCGAAAAAACAGCTGTGTTCGGCAATGTTGGCCTGATAGGCGTTGAGCATGTCGGTCAACAGCGTTTGCGCCGCCGTCTCGTCCACCGTGACCGCTTGCCGAATCATCGCCATGGCGCCGCGCGAGATCGCCGGCTTCACCGCCGCCGGCGCAATTTCGGCAAAACCGTGCGCCGCCAGGGTTCGGTTCAGGCAGGCGATCAGATCCGGCGCGGTATCGACCAGGGTACCATCCAAGTCGAACAAGACACACTCGAGTTTGAAGTCGGTCATGCAGATTATTCGGAACGCGCGAACGCGGCTATATAGTTAACGTCGATGTCGCGGCCCAGGCTGAAGCGCTTGGCGAACGGTTGGTATTCGATACCGATCATCGCCTGTAACTCCAGGCCGCCGGCTCGGGCCATCCGGTCCAGTTCCGCCGGCTTGATGAAGGTCTTATATTCGTGAGTGCCTTTCGGCACCATTTTCAGCAAGTGCTCGGCGGCGACGATCGCCAACAACCACGCCTTGGGCACCCGGTTCAAGGTCGAAAAAAACACCAGACCGCCGGGTTTGACCAATGTGGCGCAAGCCTTGACGACCGAAGCCGGATCGGGAACATGCTCCAACATTTCCATGCAGGTCACCACGTCAAAGCTACCCGGTTCCTCGGCCGCCAATTGTTCCGCGCTGACCTTGCGGTAACTGACCGCCACGCCGGTTTCCAGACTGTGCAGATCGGCGATGTCCAGCAAATCTTCGCTCAAGTCGATGCCCAGGGCATCGGCGCCCTGCCGGGCCAGGCCCTCGGTCAGAATCCCGCCGCCGCAACCGACGTCGACAACCCGTTTGCCGGCCAAATCGACTTGCCGGCCGATGAACTCCAAGCGGAGCGGATTGACCGCATGCAAGGTATGCAATTCGCCGTTAGGATCCCACCAGCGCTCAGCCTGGGCGCCGAACTTATGAATTTCATGTGGATGTACGTTGTCTGCTGCCGTCATGATCTATCGTGCACTGTAGTAAGTTCGCTATAGTTTACTTTAACACTAGGTTATTCGTCATGCGGCAACTCTTAGAACGTAACCATCTAAGCGCGTACCCCCATTCCGTGATGAACCGGTGGCGGTCGGACATAAGAATTGGAGCGGAGCGGCGCCACGCCGAAGCGAATCAAAACACCGGAGCGACGCATCGAATTCGATGGCATGAAGTTCGCCGAGAAGGACCGCGCGCATTTATTCATAAACCGGAGCCAGCCATGCCCAAGCGCTGCTGGCAACATTCGGTCCACGCGACGACCGCATCACTGGATAAAAACCTTTCCAAACCCGAGAAATTTCTAACGATATGCAGCCACTACCAGCGGCATATTTGATTTGCGCCCAAAACAATCCATATCGGCTTGCATGAACCAAACGACGGAACGAAACCTTGACTATTCCATCCGTCGCTGCGGTGGCGAGATACCTCATCGATTGAATTTGCTTGTTCGCGGCGCCAGACCAAAATGTTGCCCTT
>NZ_JBYMAP010000194.1:0-7432 GCF_057766305.1 Methylomonas sp. BG-2
CACGCTCTCCGTTCAGCTCTAAACAGGTTCCACTCACGGTTTGCATTCGGCGAATTCTAGCGGGTAGCTTGCTGGCCGGCGCCGGCGGCGAATTGTTGGCCGACGCTGGCTTGCCGGTCGCGGTCGGCGCCGGTGCCGCGCCCGGTTCAAATGTCGCCGAGCTGGCAAATCCGGCCTTGCATCCCACTATCGACGTGGGCCACGCCTCGGCCAGTTACAGCGCGGACGGCCAAAAACTGACGATCAACCAGACCACCGCCAAAACCGTGCTGGATTGGCAGAGCTTTAACGTGGGCGCCGGCAAGAGCGTGCAATTTGCCCAGCCCGGCAGCGGTTCTATTGCGCTGAACAACATTCACCAGCTCGACGCCAGCAAGATTTACGGCAATCTAAACGCTAACGGCCAAGTTTACTTGGTGAATGCCAACGGCTTCGTGTTTGGAAAGGGCGCCTCGGTCAACGTTAACTCGCTGGTCGCCACTACCCTGAAAATCGAAGACGATGTCTTCGACCAGGGCATCGCCAACGTCGTTGAACCCGACAATAGCGGCGCCAACCCCGAGCCGGTCGCGGCGTTGACCGGCGACGGCGCGGTCTACCGCGACCTTGGCAACGGTCGGCGCGAGAAAATCCGGATTTTGGTCGAGAACGGCGCTTCGATTGCCGCCGCCAACAGCGGTCGGATATTGCTGGCGGCGCCGGAAGTTGAAAACGATGGGACCATCACCGCGCCGGACGGCCAAGTCATGCTGGTCGGCGCCACCGATAAAGTCTATTTACAAGCCAGCGATTCCAGCGATGTGCGCGGCTTGTTGGTCGAGGTCGATACCGGCGGCAGTGTCGAGAACGTCGGCAAGATTTTGACCGAGCGCGGCAACACCACGATGTTGGGCTTCGCGGTGTCGCAGCGAGGCGTTGTTTCGGCCAGCACCTCGGTGGCTTTGAACGGCAGCGTGCGTTTATTGGCCAGGGATGGCGCCCAATTGGACAAATCGACTACGGGCGATGGCTACCGCCTGAAACCCAAAACCACGACTAGAGCTCAAGCCGGCGAGGACGGCTTGGGCCGGCAAGCCAGCGTGGTATTGGCCGGCGGCAGTTCGACCGAAGTGGCGCTCGACGCCAGCGGCGGTAACGCCGTGAACGAGCAAGCGCAACCGCGCTCGCGCGTCGATATCGAAGCCGGGGCTATCCGTTTGCAGAACGGCGCGCAAATTGTCGCCCACGCCGGCGACGTGAATTTAACCGCCAGCGCCCTTCCCGACGCCCCGCTGACCCAGAATATCGCCGGCAACGCTAGCCGGATCGTGCTGGAGCAAGGCAGTAAAATCGACGTGTCCGGGGTTAAAAACGTCGAATTGGCGATGAGCAGCAATATCGTCGATCTGGAATTGCGCAATTACGAGTTGCGCGACGCGCCGTTGCAGAAAGACGGTATCTTGCACGGCAAAAAGGTCCAGGTGGATGTTCGCGAAGGCACCACGCTGGCCGACGCCTCCGGCGCCATCGCCAAGCAGCCGCACTCGGTGTTCGAACGCAGCATCGGCGCCGGCACGATCAATTTGCAATCGGAAGGCGATTTGATCGTCCAGGCCGGCGCCAAGCTGGATATTTCCGGCGGTTACCTGAGTTACCTGGGCGGTTACCTGAATACCACGCAACTGCTGTCCAACGGCCGTTTGTTCGACCTGGCCACGGCCGACCCCAACCGAACCTATCAACAAATTGTCAGCGGCCGGCATTACGAAGCCGGTTACCGGCAGGGCGGCGACGCCGGCACGATTTCGATTCAGACCCAAGCCGCGCGCCTGGACGGCAGCGTGTTCGCCGACACCGTCAGCGGCTTGTACCAGCGCGATTCGGCCACCGCGCCCGGCGGCGGCGAGCTGGACCTTGATTTGGCCTGGAGCAACACCGCGTTGCAAACGCTTGCGTTTACCGGCGCGGCGAACGGCGGCGGCGAAGACCTCGCCGAGGTATTGGCGCTGACGCCGGCCTTGTTCGGCCACGGCCTTAACCATTTCAACCTGATTACGCTGGGACGGTTTAGCATCGATCCCGGCGTGGTCTTGAGCCTGGCGGCCGGCGGCGATTTCACGGTCCGGGCCGGAACTATCGATATTCAGGGCAGCCTGATCGCGCCGGCCGGCAACGTCGCGCTGACCTCGGTGGTCGGCGATTTCAACGGCGAGCTGGCCTTGGGCGCCGCGAGCCGTATCGACACCAGCGGCCGCTGGATCAACGACATCAAGGACGCCCGGACCAATACCTTGCAAACCCTATGGCTGGACGGCGGCGACATTACCTTGCAGGCCGGCGGCGGCTTGCGGTTGGCGGGCGGAGCCCGCTTGGCGGCCAACGGCGGCGCCCGCATCACCGCCACCCATAAAGTCACCGGCGGCATCGGCGGCGACATCGCGCTGCAAAACCGCAGCACCGGAAGCGAACCAAGCCAGTTCCAGCTCGGCGGCACGCTGTCGGCGGTCGGCTTGCGGCAAAACGGCACGTTGAGCATCAGCACCGGTCGCATCGCAATCGCCGAAGGCAGCGGCCAGCCGTTTGAAGCCGACGGCACCCTGTATTTGGGCAGCGGCTGGCTGCAAAACGCCAATTTCGGCGCTTACGCGCTGACGACGACGGACGGCGTGTTAAAAGTCGCCGACCAGACCCGCTGGCAATTGCGCCAAACCAATTGGCAACTGAACGGCAACGCGATGCAAGCCGCCAGCGGCACGCCGTTAAGCGAGTTAGCGCATCTGGCGCTGTTACCGGACGACCAGCGCCATGCGGTTGACCTCAATTTAACCCATGCCCGGCGCACCAGTTTCGGCGTCGGCAGCGACGACGCCGGTATCTTGATTGGCGCCAACGCTTGGATAGGCGCGGATTGGGGTGGGCAATTGGCTTTGACATCGGACGACAGCATTCGCATAAACGGTACGCTGAATGCACCGGCCGGCGCCATCGAAATCGCCCTGACCAGCCCCAACAGTACTTTCGACAGCGGCTACGATCCCGATTTGGGCATTTTCCTCGGCGCCCTCGGCCATCTCAACGCGGCCGGCGCCAGCGTGCTGACGCCCAATGGCTTGGGTTTGGCGCAAGGCGACGTGAAAGCCGGCGGCACGGTGTCGCTGACCGCCCCCCGAGGTTATATTGCCGCCGCCGCCGGCAGTTCGATTGATGTCTCCGGCACTCAGGCGCGGCTGGACATCGTCAACGCCAAGGGCCGAGCCAAACAAATGCTGGCCTCGGCCGGCGGTACGATCAGCCTGACCGCCGCCGAAGGCTTGATCCTGCAAGGCCAATTGCTGGCGCAAGCCGGCACCGGCACCAACGCCGCCGGCGGGACCGCATCCGGCGGCACCGTCAATTTGGCTTTGGACAACCGAAAACGCGGCGCCGGCGAGTTCACCAATTTTCCGACCAGTGACCGGGTGATCAGGGTCGGCGCCGAAATGGAGGGGTTATCGAGGGATGTCGAGGCTGCGATCGCGGCCGGCGTCGTACCGGCCGAATTAAACGGGTGGGCCTATATCAGCGCTCGGCAAATCGCGCAAAGCGGCGCCGACCGGCTGGCCTTGGCTAACCTGGGTAACGGCGAAATCCGCTTCGACGGCCCGGTCACGCTGGCCGTCGCACAAAGCCTGAGTCTGGACGTCACGTTGATCAGCCACGCCGGTAGCGGTTCGGCCGTCCTGTCCGCCAACGTGGTCAGTCTGGGATCGAGCTTGAACCGAGCCGTGTCCGGCTCGCAAGACGCGGCCGCCGGCGAAGACCGTTTGACCGTCAACGCCAACCTGATCAACCTGTTCGGCGCCACCGCGATCGGCGGATTCGCCGAGACTCATTTGCTCAGCAACGGCGATCTGCGAATGACCGGCATCAATCCCAATGCCGAAGCGGATTTGCGGGGTGCGTTGAGACTGGCCGGCAATCTGGTGTTGGGCGCTCGGGAAATCTACCCGACTACCCTCAGCCATTACACGATCGCTATCGATGCGGCGGTCGATCCCGACGGCACGGTGACGGTGTTGCCCGGCATCGGCAGCCAGGCAACGCCGTTGTCGGCGGCCGGCGCGCTAACGATAGAGGCAGCGCATATCCAGAGCCAAGGCCGCTTGCTGGCACCGTTCGGCAGCATTACGTTGAATGCCGGGCTATCGTTGGCCTTGTTGGACGGCAGCGTGACCTCGGTCAGTGCCGACAGCGTGATCCCGTTCGGCCGCACCCAAGGCGGCCTGGATTGGCTGTATCCGCTCGGCACCGCCAGTAACATCCAAACCGCAACCCCCGCCAAGTCCATCGTGTTGTCCGGGCCCGACATCGATCTGGCCGCCGGCGCCGCTGTTAATTTGAACGGCGGCGGCGATTTGTCGGCCTTCGAATTCATCGCCGGCGCCGGCGGCAGCCGCGACGTGCTCGACACCAGCGGCGCTTACGCGATTTTGCCGGCGTATTTGGCGGACTTCGCGGCTTACGATCCCATCGAATTCGCCAAATCGGGACTCAATTTTGGCGACAATCTGCATTTGAGCGCGGCCCTGGGTAATCCGGGCGATAGCCATTATCTGGCGGCCGGCGACTACGTGTTGTTGCCGGCTCATTACGCGCTGTTGCCGAATGCGTTTTTGGTCACGCCGCAAACCGGCACCTTGGACATGGCCGCCGGCACCACCAGCAGTCTGATCGACGGCACCCAAGTCATCGCCGGCTACCGTTACACCGCGCATACCGGCGTCGCCGCCAGCCGCTGGTCCGGCTTCGCGGTCGAAGCCGGCACTGTTGCCCGCACCCGTTCGGAATTCGATGAAACCACCGCCAGCGAATTTTTCGGCGCCAAAGGCGCGGGTTTGCCGCAAGACGCGGGCAATCTGGCCCTGTTGGCGCAAGGCCGTCTGGCATTGGCCGCCGACATCAGCGCCACCGCCGCGGCCGGCGGCTTGGGCGGCCTGCTGGACATCGGCGCCAACAAACTCAGCGTCGTGCAAGATTTGAGCGCGGCCGTTCCGGCCGACGGCGTGACCTTGTTGGCCGACCAACTGAATCGGCTGAACGTCGATAGTTTGTTATTGGGCGGCCGCCGGCAACGCAACACCGATGCTACCCAACTGACCGTCGCCGCCGACAGCGTCGCGATCGGCGACGGGGTCGCGCTGCAAGGCCGGGAAATTCTGTTGGCCGCGCGCGACCGGGTCACGGTCGGCGCCAACGCCAGCGTGACAGCGTCCGGCCGTTTGAGCCGAACCGACACCGAATTGAGCGTGGCCAATGCCGACGGCAGCGGTGCCGGCGCCTTGCTGCGGGTTTCGGCCGGAGCCCAAAGCCAAATCCAGCGCGCCGCCGGCGGGCTCGGTAACGCGACCGGCTTGTTGGAGATAAAAGCCGGCGCGGTATTAAGCAGCGTCGGTTCCATGTTGCTGGACGGCAGTCGAGATGTGACATTCAACGGCACGATTGCGATGAACGGCGGAGATCTGGCCTTGAGTTCCAGCCGAATCACGCTGGGCGGCGACGGCACCGCCGCCGGCCTGAATCTCAGCGACAGTACCTTGAACGCTCTGAATGCCGACCGGATCGCGTTGAACAGCTACGATGCCATCGACTTTGCCGGCGCGATGCATCTGGCGGTGAAAGATTTGACTCTGAATGCCGCGAACCTGCGCGGTTTGGGAGCCGGCGGCCAAACCGCCGACATCGTCGCCGACACAATCACCCTGACCCAAACCGGTCTCCCGGCGGCGGGGCAAACCCTGGCCGGCGACATGCGCTTGAATTTGTCCGCCCGTAACAGCCTGATCTTGGGCGAAGGCCAATACGCTTGGTCCGGCTTTGGCCAAGTCGCGCTGAGTGCCGGCACGGCGCTGATCGGCGACGGCACCGCCACGATCAACTCGACCGCCGACTTGGCGGTTAGCGCGCCGGTGTGGACTGCCAACGCCGGCGCCAACACCGTGATCGAGTTGGCCGGCCGCGACCTGACGGTGAGCGCCGGCAACGGTTCGTCGATTAGCGGCGGCCTGGGCGCGCGTTTGACCGCCAACGCGCGGGACATCGTGCAACAAGGCCGCATCGAACTGGCCGCCGGCGGCGTGACCTTAAACGCCAGCCGCGATCTGACGGTTAGCGGTCACATCGATGCAGCCGGCCGGGTCGTCAATCTAGCCGATGCGGTGGCCTATGCCGGCGGCGGCTATATTTCGCTGACCGCCGAACAAGGCCAACTGGCGATCCTGAACGGCGCGCGCTTGGATGTTTCGGGCAGCCGTCTTGGCGGCGACGCCGGCCATCTGAATCTGGCGGTCGCCAACGGTGAGCTGACCTTGGACGGCAGCTTGGCGGGCCTTGCCTACTCAGACGCGGTCGGCGGCGGCTTGGCCCTGGACAGCCAAAACCTCAGCCCGGCCCAGTGGGCCGCATTGCTCGAGCAATTGCATGGCGGCGGCTTTAACGGCGATATCGCGATCCGCCAACGCCTGGGCGACATGACCATTACCGCCGGCCAAAGCCTGCAAGCCGCCAACATCGCGCTGGCCGCCGACAGCGGTTCGCTGACGGTTGCCGGCGAACTGAGCGTCAGCGGCACTCAAGCCGGCAAACTGCAACTGGCGGCCGGCGACGCACTGACGATACTGGCCGGCGCCAAACTCGGCGCGGTTTCCAGCGGTACCGGCCAGGCGGGCGGGGCTATCACGTTGACCTCGACCGACGCCGACGGCGATGGTCTGGAAGGCATTGCGATAGCCGCCGGCGCCGCGCTGAATCTGAGCGGTGCGGCGGGCGGTGGCGAAGTCGATGTCATCGTCAACCGCAAAGGCGACGACGATGCGGCGGTCGATATTGCCGTCGGCAGCGTCGCCGGTGCCGCCAGCCTGAAAGTCGCGGCGATGGCACATTACACGACCGACGCCATCACCAACGCCCAAATCAAGCAATGGTACGACGATACCCGCGCGTTCATGACCGCCGCGGCCGACAATGCGGATTTGAACGGACGCTTGGGCGGCTTTACGTTACAGCCTGGGTTGGACGTACAAGGCAGCGGCAGTCTGGATCTGAATTTGACCGAGAATTTGGCGACAGCAACTTGGACCAGGGTCGGCTCGACGACGGTCTGGCGCACCAAACTGGACAGTATCGCCGGCGCCGTCCAGGCCTTGCGGCGCTTAAACGCCGATGGCGAGGTGATCAAGGAATACAGCTATTTTTCACCGACATCGTCGAATTCTCCCTGCACGCTGACGAGTTGTTCGTTAAATGCCGGCAGCTATTACTTCGATGCCAATCCTAACTCATCGACCTATAGAACCTTGTTCCTTAGGGCCGGAACTAGCAGCACCAATCCGCGCACGCTGAGCGGCTTGACCGAATTCAACGGTTGGGACCTGGCCTTGCCTTACGCCAACGGCCAGGATTGGCATTTTGGCGCCGA
>NZ_JBYMAP010000195.1:0-7356 GCF_057766305.1 Methylomonas sp. BG-2
GCCCTCGGCTATTCCCGCCATGCGTTTCTCCCAAACCGCTCGACGGCCAGCCGTTCGACTGGGGCCCGCGTATCTTTCTTCACTTGCTTTAGCTGGATGTCTTTGTTAGAAGTTCTAACAGCGATGCGGCTTACCCAAGGTCGCATTCTTCGCTGTCATCGCCTTCCAACTTCCCGCAGGAGCGCCGCCATGTCCGAATCCCGCTTAGCCGACATCGATTTAGGTCAACTTACCGCCAACGTTGTTTATACCCCTTCCCCCGCCGCCTGGGAGGATAAGCTGTTGTACTTTCTGATGCTGGACCGATTTTCCGACGGCAACGAAAGCGGCGGATACCGCGACGTCGATGGCAAGCCGGTCGTCGGAGGCGCCACGCCCTTGGGCCAAGCGGCCGACAAACGTAATGCGGTTAAAACTCCGGCGGCCGCCGCGAAATGGCGCGAGGCTGGCGGCAAATACGTCGGCGGCACGCTGGCCGGCTTGAAAAGCAAACTGGGTTATTTGAAGCGTTTGGGCGTGACCGCGATCTGGATCAGTCCCATCTTCAAGCAGGTGGCGTTTCAGGAAACCTATCACGGCTACGGCATCCAGGATTTTTTGCAGGTCAATCCGCGCTTCGGCACCAATCAGGATCTCAAGGATTTGGTGGCGGCGGCCCACCAACAGGGGATTTTGGTGATCCTGGACATCATCCTGAATCATTCCGGCAACGTGTTCGGTTACGATCCCCAGCGCCAGCCCAATTACAAGGACGGCAATGGACATTTCGACCCGCGCTGGGACGGCGGCCACTATCCGGTGACCGGTTTTAACGATGCGTCGGGCCAAGCCAATATCCCGTTCGTGACCGCCAATCCGGCGGCGCCGGCGAGTTGGCCGGCCAAGAACGGGGCGATCTGGCCGATCGAATTTCAGAATCCGGAATACTTTACCCAGAAGGGCCGGATTTCCAGCTTCGATTACGATCCGGAATTTCGCGAGGGCGATTTCTTCGATCTAAAGGATTTGCATCACGGCTTCGGCGGCACCGACGACTTTGCGCCGGCGCCGGGCTTGCTGTCTTTGGTCGAGGTTTACAAGTACTGGATTGCGTACGCCGATCTCGACGGCTTTCGGATCGATACCGTCAAGCACATGCAGGACGGCGCCACCCGGATATTCGGCTCGGCGATTCACGAATTCGCCCAAAGTATCGGCAAGGACAATTTTCTGCTGGTCGGCGAAATTACCGGCGGCCGCTACCGGGCCTTCGATACCCTGGAAGCGACCGGTTTGGACGCGGCATTGGGTATCGACGATATTCCGAGCAAATTGGAGTTCATGGTCAAGGGCGCGAGCAATCCCAACGACTATTTCAGTCTGTTCCGCAATTCGCTGTTGATCGGCAAGGACAGCCACACTTGGTTTCGCAACAAGGTGGTGACGATGTTCAACGACCACGATCAGGTCGGCCGGGCCAAGGCGCGGTTTTGCGCCGATGCCGATAAGGCCAAACTGGTGTTGAACGCGCTGGCGGTCAACGCGCTGACCTTGGGGATACCGTGCGTGTATTACGGCACCGAGCAGAGTTTCGACGGCCACGGCGGCGATTCGGACCGCTATATCCGCGAGGCAATGTTTGGCGGCGAATTCGGCGCGTTCGAGTCTCGGGGCGTGCACTATTTCGACGAGGATCATCCGGTTTACGTCGAGTTCGCCAAATTGATGGCGATCCGTGCCGCTCAGCCGGCCCTAAGACGCGGTCGCCAGTATTTGCGGCCGATTTCCGGCGATGGCCAAAATTTTGGTTTGCCGACGATGTTGGGCGGCAAATTGCTGTCGCTGGTGCCGTGGTCGCGGATTTTGGCTGACCACGAAGTCGTCGTGGCAATCAATACCGATGCTAACGCCGCCAAGATGGCTTGGGTGACGATAGACGCGGCGTTGCATAGTCCGGGCGAAAAACTGACCTGTTTGTATTCCACCGATCCGGCCCAGATCGGTACCACCGCCGACGTGCAACCGAAAAACGGCTTGGCGGTCAGTTTGACGGTGCCGGCGGCCGGTTTGGTGATTTACCGTTGAACCTAAAAAGAGCCGTTGGGCCTCGAAAAATCCCGTTCGCCCCGAGCCCTTCCGCTACGCTCGGGAGAGCCCTGTCGAAGGGCGGGCGGGATTTTTCAATCGCCCAACAGGTGGACAGGTTATCGGTCGTCCATGCTTCGACATTGCTCTGCACGAATGGCCTATATCACACCAACGGCATTTTTTAGGTAGAAGCGATGATGCGGCGGGTTTGCGCGAATCCCGCAAGCTTGTTAGGCTGGCGGTCTGTGTTCAATCAGGGTTTGGGAGTCTGCAATGCGTGCGTTTTCGATGAGATCGGCTCGGCTGTTGTGCGGTTTGGGCTTGTTGGCCGGCGGGGTCCGCGCCGAGGAAGTGGGTTGCGTGACCACGGCGTGGAAATTGATCGGCGCGAATCACAAGGTCTGCGTCGATGCCTTTGAGGACCCGAAGATTCCCAATGTGATTTGCCACATCAGCCAGGCTCGCACCGGCGGGATTGCCGGCGGCTTGGGGCTGGCCGAGGACCCGTCGCAGTTTTCGCTGGCATGCCGGCAGATCGGCCCGATCAATTTGCCGGCCAAACTGCCGGACGAAGAGCTGGTGTTCAGCGAAGGCACGTCGTTGTTGTTCAAGTCCACCAACATCACCCGGCTATGGGACGCCAAACACAATACGCTGGTTTATCTGGCGATCAGCCGGAAGATCATCGAAGGCGCGCCGGCCAACAGCGTCTCGACGGTGCCGGTAATGCCCTGGGGCAAATGATCCGGGCTTAAACGCCCAATTCATTGCGGTCCGTCAGCGAGCGTTCGGCGTTGATCCATTTCAGTAACACTTGGTAAAGCGTGGCGGGCAGGATGGGTTTGCCGATGAAGTCGTTCATGCCGGCATCCAGGCATAACTGGTGGTCGGCGCTCATCACATTGGCGGTCATCGCAATCACCGGTAGCATCCGGCAGGCGGGCAGCTTGCGCAGTTCGCGGGTGGCTTGGTAGCCGTCCATGACCGGCATTTGCACGTCCATCAGCACGCAGTCGTATTGGTTTTCCCGCAACCTGGCCAGCGCGATTTCGCCGTTCTCGGCGACATCCACCCGGATGCGGGCCTGCTCCAGTAACTCGATCGCGACCATCCGGTTAATCTCGTTGTCCTCGACCAGCAGGATACGGCTGTCGTGCAAGGGCTCCAAGCGCACGGAATCCATGCTGGCGCGGTGCCGGCGGATTTGAAAGTGGCGTATCGTCGCCAGATCGCTCAAACCGAGCACGACG
Organism: Methylomonas sp. BG-2; assembly: GCF_057766305.1. Lineage (NCBI taxonomy): Bacteria > Pseudomonadati > Pseudomonadota > Gammaproteobacteria > Methylococcales > Methylococcaceae > Methylomonas > Methylomonas sp. BG-2. The sequence goes on from NZ_JBYMAP010000195.1 coordinate 3,318, forward strand.
CTGAATGTGAAGGTCGAGCCGATATTGGCTTGGCTGGTCACGCCAATGCTGCCGCCCATTTGTTCGATCAATTGCTTGGAGATTACCAAGCCTAGACCGGTGCCGCCGTAGTTGCGGGTCACGCTGCTGTCGCCCTGGCTAAAGGCCTGAAATAATTTGGGCTGCTGTTCGGGTGTGATGCCGATACCGGTGTCCTGAATCGAAAATTGCAGCACGATGCGGTCGTCGTCGCGGCTAAGTTCGTTGAGCGCGACGGCGACGTGGCCGCGTTCGGTAAATTTGATCGCGTTCCCGATCAGATTGATCAACACTTGCCGCAGGCGCTGCGGGTCGCCGACCACCGCATGATATTGCGCTCCGTTGTCCGGGAGAATCAAGCGAATGCCTTTGTCGGCGCTGAGTTGCGACATCGTCGAAAACACTTGCTCCAACATTTCTTCGAGCAGGAAGGGGATGGTCTCGATCTGCATTTTGCCGGCTTCCATTTTGGAAAAGTCCAGAATGTCGTCGATCAAGGTCATCAACGAATGGGCCGAGGATTCCACGCGTTGCAGATATTCGCGTTGCTTGTAGGTCAGCTGAGTATTCAGACTCAGTTCCACCAAGCCGACGATGGCGTTCATCGGCGTGCGGATTTCGTGGCTCATATTCGCCAAAAACTGGCTTTTGGCGCGGTTGGCCGATTCCGCGTCGCGGGTGGCGATTTCCAGCTCGCGGGTGCGGGTTTGCACCTGGGTTTCCAGATCGGCTTCGTTGGCTTCGATCTGCGCCAACATGTTGTTGAAGGCTTCGGCCAAATCGCTGATTTCGTCGTTGCCGTCGTAGCGCGAACGCCGGCTGTAGTCGTGGTCCCTTTCGATCTGGCGGGCCGTGTCGGCCAATTTCAGCAGAGGTTTCAGGAAAGTGCGTTGCAGGCGGCGCACATGCAAGGCCGCCAGGCTCAATGCAATCATCACAATGCCGGCGTTGATCGACGCATTCCACAGCATCGTCCGATATGGTTGGTCCATGCTGGCGACCAGCGAAATATGGCCGACGACGCGCTGGTTTTTATGCAGGATCGGTTGCGTGTACTGTTGGATTTTCGGTAGCCAGTTCGGCCACCATTCGGGCCAGCGCGGCGCGTCTTTCTGGTGGCCGACCAGGATCTGGCCGGACGGCAATCTGATCGAGCCGGCGATGATGTCCGGATCGTAAATCAGCGCATCCAGAATTTCCTGGGCGGTTTGGGTATCGTCGAACACCAGCGCCACGCTGCTGTTCTGGCCAATCAGATTGGCGGTCAGTTTCAGCTTGTTGTCGATGGCGTCTTGCAGCGCCGAATATTCGCGGATCGATAGTGAAAAGGTCGCGACGGCCAGACTGAGTACCACCATCAGCCGCAGGTTGTTGCCCAACTTGCGGCTGATCGAAATACGTGGGGGGGGTGACGATGTCATTCGATAATCTCCGCCATCCGCAGCAATTTGGAGCTCAATTTTAAGTCCGCCGATTTTACCGAACCTAAATTTACCACTAGTTTCAATTTGTTGTCGCGCAAAGTGAATTGCACCATGCCGCCTTGAGCGGCGAAACCGTCCACATCGCCGACCAATAAAATGTGAGCGGCGCGGGCTTGTTCGAGCAGGCGCGGTTTCAGATCGTCGATGTTGCCGAGAAACAGGATGTTGCAAGCTTCCAAGGCGGTGGGCGGCTCCAACAAGACGTGGACGGTGTTGCCTTCGATGGTTTGGCCTTCCAGCGCCGGCAGAAAATGCCGTATCGGGCTGTCGCCTTTCAGGCAAATCGTGATGGGACCGGCGGCCGGCCATTGCGTTAATTCGGCGAAATGAAACAGATAGGCGGATTTCAATTGGAATTCCCGGCTGGGGTTTTCCAGGGCAATAGCCTGCCCGCTCAGCCAAACGCTGGCGCTAAGCAGCGCGGATTTAAGCAGGCGGGTGAGCACGAATAGTCGGGATACGATTAAACCCGCCCGGCTTGCGTCGGGCGGTTCCGGTAGAAAAGGTCGATACGGCGGGGAATTCGGCGGTTCGAAAACCTGTTGGCCGGATCAAAAATAAACTAATGGGATATTGTAGCTCAGCCGGCGCGGGATGGCGGGGCCGGCGCTATTCCAGTAGCGCCGCCAACTCGGCGCATTCGGATTCGCTGAGTTCGAAATCGAAAATCGCCAAATCCTCGCGCATATGATCGGCCGAGGTCGTACCGGTCAACGGCACGATGCCGAGTTGGGTTAAGTAACGGAAAAACACTTGCGCCGGGTGGCGGCCCAAGCGCTCGGCTAGATTGGCGACCACGCTACCGGTTAACAGTTTGGGGTTGGCCGTCAAGGTCCAGAAGCTTTGGTAAATCACGCGGTGAGTCCGGCAGAACGCCCGCAGCGCCTTGTCGTAACCGGTGTCGGCGTAAAACCGGTTTTGCAGCACGGCGGGTTTGACGTCGGCTTGTTGGTACAGGAATTCGAACAGATCCGGATCGTAGCAATTGCTGATACCCAGTTGCCGGGCGCCGCCGTTGCGCTGAATGGTTTGCATGGCTTGCCACACCGTCAACAGTTGCTGGCGATCGGCCAGCGGCGAGTGCAATACCAAGCCATCCAAATAGTCGGTGCGCAGATTTTGCAACGACACCGCGAACGACTGGGCGACCTGCTGCTCCAGACTGGCGTTTGCATCGTAGGGTATGCGTAGCGGATCATGGCCGTTGAGCGGCGTGAATTTGGTTTGCAGATAAATCGCCGCGCGGTCCAGGTTCAAGCGGGTCATCGCGGCTGCCAGACCGGCCCCGACGCCGGCCTCGTTGTAGTGCTTGGGCTGGCAGGCGGTGTCTATGCCGCGAAATCCTTGGGCGAGCGCCAGTTCAACCAACTCGGCGGTGCGTTCCTGTTTCCAGGCGGTGCCGTAGATCAGCGGCGGCATGCGCACGCCGGCCGCGGATTCGAGGTAAGCGTTTTCGATCATTGGCGGTTCCCGTGCTAAAGAGGCGGCGTTATCCTCGCATAGTTGAGGCGCCACGGCTACCGCTCGGCACGATTGCGGCCGCCGGATGGCCTGGGCTGTGATCGGTTATAGTGGCAAGCGATACCGCTATCCCGAGGAAATCATGAACAGAATATTGCTGACCTTGTTGGCCGTCGTGCTGATCGTCGAAGAATGGCTGTGGGATGTTCTGTCCGCTTGCGGCCACTATCTGGCGCTGGCGCTGGGCCTGGAGCGCATCGAGCGCTGGCTGAGCCGCTGCTCGCCGGGCGTTGCGTTGATCGCGATCGCGGTGCCGATTTTGTTGGTGACGCCGTTGAATCTGGCGGCGTTGTGGCTGTTGCTGCACGGTTTGTTGATACAAGGGTTATTTTTGGAGATCGTCGCCAAACTGTTGGGCACGTTGTTGGTGGCCCGGGTATTCAGCCTGACCAAACCGCAATTGTTGAGTTTTGCGGTATTGGCCTGGTTGTACGGCACGATTACCGGCTGGTTGCGCTGGGCACACGCCAAAATCGCCGAGACCGCGTTGTACCGCTGGTCCAGAGTCGCCAAACAGCGGGTCAAGGACCGTGTGAAAGCCTGGCTGGGGCGATAAGCGGCGTCGGTTGGCGCATATTCCAATCCAGCCACCCATTCCGATTGAAAACCGCCACCGGTTCCGATTCAAATCAGGCCATCGATTTCGTTACGATTACGCAGTATTGAAGACTGCTTCTGGACGTGGCAAGTTGGCGACATCGACCCACAGTTGTCATCCGATCAATTTGCTCCGATGGCTGGTATATGCAATAAAGCCGACTTTACGCATTTTCGAAGAGTGGCAAATTTACTCATGCCTCAACGCCACAATCGGATCCAGCCGCGCCGCGCGGCGGGCCGGCATGTAGCCAAAGACGATACCAATTGCCGCCGAGAATCCGAACGCCAACAAGTTGATGCTGGGGTTGAACAAAAACGGCATGTGCATCAAGCTCGACAGCGCGATACAGGCGAGAAATGCCAGCGCGATGCCGATCAACCCACCCAGGCAGGACAGCATCACTGCTTCGATCAAA